>NZ_JAUMKF010000094.1:0-261 GCF_030519405.1 Bacillus sp. C28GYM-DRY-1 | reverse complement strand
AGTATGTAAGTACCTGCTGGTTCGGGCAAATGTAACGGTCTTGTTCACTGTCATAATGAAATTTCCATTTTGGAAACAAGCCTCTAGTGGGATGATATCGTCTATGGGCAATAACGCCAAAAATATGACGGTCAGATAATCCTTTACAAATGGGAGTCGTTAAATATCCGGAATCAAGAGCGACAGCTTCCACTTGAAAACCAAATCGTGCGATTTGGTGATCCAATCGGTCAAGGTAAGGCACAGAATCATGAACATTTC
>NZ_JAUMKF010000093.1:0-270 GCF_030519405.1 Bacillus sp. C28GYM-DRY-1 | reverse complement strand
TTGCGCGCTAGAATGTTAGGCGCCACTTTGCCGATTGTTCCTTTATATGAACGATATTTCTTCTTTCGAATCATACATTTTAGTCCGAGGGCTTTCATGATGCGCTGCACCTTCTTGTGATTGACCTTTCGTCCCCGATTCTTTAGTTCATCACGAATACGGCGGTATCCATACCGGCCTTGATGTTCTTTAAAAATAAGTTGAACCATCTTTTTTATGTCGGCATCTCGATCAGGGCGATCAAAATGCTTTACGCAGTAATAGTAGGTG
>NZ_JAUMKF010000092.1:0-272 GCF_030519405.1 Bacillus sp. C28GYM-DRY-1 | reverse complement strand
AAAATCTCGACAGCTTTTATTTTCCCTTAAAATATCCATTCTCCTGTAATAAAATAAAAGAAAGACTTCAAAAGGACGGTGTCTTTCTTATGTTCCACACAAGAAATTCTTCTCAAAACGCAGCCGATTTGTTCTGCTTGATCAGCTCGTCGAAGAGGATCATTTGCTTCGAAAAATTGATAAACACATCGACTTCTCTTTTATCATTGAAAAGGTTAAGCCTTACTACAGCGAAAACAAAGGCCGCCCCTCACTCGACCCGCTGATTTTAT
>NZ_JAUMKF010000091.1:0-273 GCF_030519405.1 Bacillus sp. C28GYM-DRY-1 | reverse complement strand
GGGACTGACCCCATAAGATGAGACAAATAAAAAACACCTTCAAGTTTGAAAACGGATGATTGTTATCCGAAATTAGACTTGGAGGTGTTTTTTCTATGAGGACAAGAGTGAGTTATTCGGTTGAAGTGAAACAGAAGGCTGTAGACATGAGATTGGCAGGCGTGCCTATGAAAGAGATCATGCAGAAATTGAATATTAAGAATAAGACACAAGTTCAGACATGGGTTAGATGGCATAAGGCTGGGGAAACACATCGATTTGAACAGCCTGTTG
>NZ_JAUMKF010000090.1:0-275 GCF_030519405.1 Bacillus sp. C28GYM-DRY-1 | reverse complement strand
CACGTCCGCCCACCATATCATGATTGATGGCCTGAAGAACGATCTCATCAAAAATATCTTGGA
Organism: Bacillus sp. C28GYM-DRY-1; assembly: GCF_030519405.1. NCBI lineage: Bacteria > Bacillati > Bacillota > Bacilli > Caryophanales > Bacillaceae > Bacillus > Bacillus sp. C28GYM-DRY-1. Next base: position 212 of record NZ_JAUMKF010000090.1, on the reverse strand, counting down.
AAATCGTTGTATCTTTAAAGCGTGTGCGTCTGTTCCAGCTGATGGTGGAGTGGTGCGGAACTGGATCGTTTATGTTCAATCCGAGAAACCATCTGTACGCCATATTGTAGTAAATTTCTTTTTCGAGCTGTCTTTCTGAACGGATACCATAGAGGTATCCGATAAACATCATTTTGAATAAAATCAGCGGATCAAGTGAGGGGCGTCCTTTG
>NZ_JAUMKF010000089.1:0-276 GCF_030519405.1 Bacillus sp. C28GYM-DRY-1 | reverse complement strand
GACTGACCCCCGTTTTTGAGACAGGGATCAAAACACCTTTTAAACAGCCAATTGTCGATAGTTTATCGGTGATTGGTTGTTTAGTTTCGTTTGAATACGAATATTGTTATAATAATGAATGTATTCTATGACAGTTTGTTCTACGATGGCGGTCGTGGTTCGATCAATGCTGTTAAGATAGAACGTTTCAGACTTTAGTGAGGAATGAAACGATTCGATGGAGGCATTATCAGCGGGCGTCCCTTTGCGGGACATGCTCATGGTAATGCCTTTTGT
>NZ_JAUMKF010000088.1:0-280 GCF_030519405.1 Bacillus sp. C28GYM-DRY-1 | reverse complement strand
TACTTCGAAAAATTGATAAATACATAGACTTCTCTTTCATCATTGAAAAGGTTAAACCTTATTATAGTGAAAACAAAGGACGCCCCTCACTTGATCCGCTGATTTTATTCAAAATGATGTTTATCGGCTACCTCTACGGTATCCGTTCAGAAAGACAGCTTGAAAAAGAAATTTACTACAATATGGCGTACAGATGGTTTTTGGGCCTGAATATCAATGACCCAGTTCCGCACCACTCCACCATCAGCTGGAACAGACGCACACGCTTTAAAGATACAAC
>NZ_JAUMKF010000087.1:0-285 GCF_030519405.1 Bacillus sp. C28GYM-DRY-1 | reverse complement strand
GGTAGCCTTTTCGGTCAGTTGTTGAGTATGTAAGTACCTGCTGGTTCGGGCAAATGTAACGGTCTTGTTCACTGTCATAATGAAATTTCCATTTTGGAAACAAGCCTCTAGTGGGATGATATCGTCTGTGGGCAATAACGCCAAAAATATGACGGTCGGATAATCCTTTACAAATGGGAGTCGTTAAATATCCGGAATCAAGAGCGACAGCTTCCACTTGAAAACCAAATCGTGCGATTTGGTGATCCAATCGGTCAAGGTAAGGCACAGAATCATGAACATTTC
>NZ_JAUMKF010000086.1:0-287 GCF_030519405.1 Bacillus sp. C28GYM-DRY-1 | reverse complement strand
ATCTGACGAAAGATCATTCCAAGCACCATTTGGAAAAACAAATCGGCACGTTGTGCCGAGAGCACAAGTATCGGTATGGATATCGAAAAATCACAGCCATACTAAAAAAGAGAATGCGTATTAACCAAAAACTGTTCAACGTATTATGCAGAAAAATCAATGGCAGTGCCGGGTTAAGGTGAAAAAGCGCAAGAAGAATGGGCAGCCATATGCCGTGGTCGATAATATATTAGATCGGAACTTTCAGTCTGATCATCCTCTTGAAAAACTAGTAACGGACATCACGT
>NZ_JAUMKF010000085.1:0-314 GCF_030519405.1 Bacillus sp. C28GYM-DRY-1 | reverse complement strand
ATTGTATCTATCCAGTATATTGGATGTATACAATGGAGAAGTGATTGCTTTTACGATTGGAGATAAGCAGGACACAGACTTTGTCTTACACACACTTGATCAACTGCCAACACTGCCTGAGAACTGCGTGTTACATAGTGACCAAGGATCTGTATATACATCTTACGAGTATCAGAAAGCTGTTAAAACAAAAGGCATTACCATGAGCATGTCCCGCAAAGGGACGCCCGCTGATAATGCCTCCATCGAATCGTTTCATTCCTCACTAAAGTCTGAAACGTTCTATCTTAACAGCATTGATCGAACCACGACCG
>NZ_JAUMKF010000017.1:0-81754 GCF_030519405.1 Bacillus sp. C28GYM-DRY-1 | reverse complement strand
CGGGCGTCCCTTTGCGGGACATGCTCATGGTAATGCCTTTTGTTTTAACAGCTTTCTGATACTCGTAAGATGTATATACAGATCCTTGGTCACTATGTAACACGCAGTTCTCAGGCAGTGTTGGCAGTTGATCAAGTGTGTGTAAGACAAAGTCTGTGTCCTGCTTATCTCCAATCGTAAAAGCAATCACTTCTCCATTGTATACATCCAATATACTGGATAGATACAATTGTTTCTGTCCATAAGGCAAATACGTGATGTCCGTTACTAGTTTTTCAAGAGGATGATCAGACTGAAAGTTCCGATCTAATATATTATCGACCACGGCATATGGCTGCCCATTCTTCTTGCGCTTTTTCACCTTAACCCGGCACTGCCACTGATTTTTCTGCATAATACGCTGAACCGTTTTATGGTTAATACACATTCCCTTTTTTAATATGGCTGTGATTTTTCGATATCCATATCGATACTTGTGCTCTCGGCACAACGTGCCGATTTGTTTTTCCAAGTGGCGTTTGGGATGATCCTTCATCAGATTCTTCTTCCAACGATAATAAGTCGCCCGAGAGATACCTAAATGAATACAGATATCCTGCACGGTCATTGTGCTGTGCAATATTTCTACAAGTTCGACTGACGTTTCGCTATCAACTTCCTTTCCAATTCGTTGTACTTTTTTAACACTTCATTCTGTTGTCGCAGGTAACGATTCTCTGCCTGCAGTTTCTCTAATTCGGAAGAATACTCCGGACCTTTTCCATAAGTGTATTGCTTACCAACAGACTGTTCAAATCGATGTGTATCACCAGCCTTATACCATCTGACCCATGTCTTAATCTGCGTATTATTTTTGATATTCAACTCCTGCTTGATCTCTTTCATAGGTACGCCTGCCAATCTCATGTCTACAGCCTTCTGTTTCACTTCAAGCGGATAACTCACTCTTGTAAAAAACACCTCCAAGTCTAATTTCGGATAACAATCATCCGTATTCAAACTTGAAGGTGTTTTTATTTGTCTCATCTTATGGGGTCAGTCCCATACGGACTAAGGTTTTTTATACAATCGCATCTTTGTACCATTCACGAGCCTGTTCAGCTTCATGCTGCGTCAGCTGATGGCCCCCATCCTGCCAGTAAACAGAGGCTGATGCCCCGCTGTCACGCAAATAACGGTGAAGCTCTTCTGATTCTTCCTTTGTGCAGAGAGGGTCGTATTTCCCGGCACCGATAAAAACTGGAAGTCCCGTCATATCAGGCAGCTTGATACCGCGAATCGGAACCATTGGATGATGCAGAATAGCCCCTTTTAAAACATCTTTATAATGGAAAAGAAGGCTTGCTGCAATATTTGCGCCGTTTGAATAACCGACCGCAATCACTCGGCCTCGGTCAAATTGATGCGTTTCTGCAGCCTCGTCGATAAAATGTTTCAAATCCCTTGTCCGCTCCACGAGGTCCTTTTCATCAAAGACACCTTCACTCAGACGTTTGAAAAAACGCGGCATTCCATTTTCAAGCACCGATCCTCTGACACCAAGCAAATGGGCATGAGGGTCTATAAAACGTCCCAACGAAAGCAGATCGTGCTCATTTCCGCCGGTGCCATGTAACAACAAAAGCACGTTGTCAGATGCCCCTTTTTCATAAATATACTTCATTGTAAAGTCCCCCTTTAAAGTTTTGGCAAAACGTCTGTAATTTGTTGTCTATGTTTCTCCAGCCATTCAGGGAGTTTTAATGAGGTTCCCAGCTCATCAAACGTTTCATCTGTCATAAAGCCAGGTTCATCTGTGGCGATTTCAAATAAGATACCGCCTTTTTCCCTGAAATAAATCGATGTAAAGTATTCTCTGTCAAGGATTTCTGACGAAGGAAGATGGTTTTCCGCAATAATCGGCAGCCAATTTGCCTGTTCCTCTTTTGTTGTCCGAAATGCTACATGGTGTACCGTTCCATAACCTCCCACCCCTCTTTTTTCAGGGTGCAAATGTACGTCAATGACGTTACCAATGGCCGCTGAGGATGTCAGTCTGACAATCTGGCCTTCTTCCGCCGCTTTGGTGTATCCAAAGCTTTCTGTTAACAATTGAATGGTCGCCTGCGGGTCATAGGAATACAGCAGCACGCCTTTCATTCCCGTTATTGCTTCATGTTGTGAAATGCCATCAGGCGTCCACTCGCTTCTGCCACTTTTCGCATCTTCTATAATCGCTAGCGGAAGGTCTTCCGTATCATCAAACATAAGTCCCTTTTTACCGAATAACATTTTCTCCTCTAAGTTCAGCCCGTTTTTCTCAAGACGTTCCTTCCAAAAGGACAGGGAGCCTTTAGGAACCGAAAAGTACACCCGGGCCACTTGGCCTTTGCCTACCGTTCCCTGTCCGCTTCCTTGGAACGGGAAAAAGGTCATAATTGTACCGGGATCCCCTTTTTGATTCCCGAAGTAAAAATGATACGTTCCGGGATCATCAAAGTTTACTGTTTTTTTAACAAGCCGAAGCCCGAGCACTTCTGTATAAAACCGCAAGTTTTCTAGCGGATCTCTGGCGAATGCTGTGACATGATGCAATCCTTCTGTTTTCATTTTCCCACTCCTACTTATCTCGATTTCAAGATATTTATTATTTTAAACCTTTATTGAAGAGGATGCAAACCATGTGTTTTGATTAAATAATTGAAAAAATCATTTTTTTCTAATAATTATCTTGTGATCTTTTCTTACAACTGCTATTATAGTGAGCATTATCATGATTCAGGAGGAAAGTAAATGGTTAAAAAAGCACTTATTGTTATTCTCATTCTTTTGCCATTCGTTCAGCTTGCGCTATTGCCGCTTGTGAATCGAATTGAACCGATTATTTTCGGCCTTCCGTTTTTCCACTTTTGGCTGCTATTGTGGATTATCATTACGCCGTTATGCTCGTTTGGCATTTACCAGATGCAAAAAAAAGATGGAGGACTTGAATAATGCAAGGGAATCTGACTGCACTTCTCATTACAGCTATTATCGTTTTAACCGTTGTCTGTATTGGATTTCTCGCCGGAAGAGATAAATCCTCACGCACTTCGGTGGAAGAATGGTCTGTCGGCGGCAGACGCTTCGGCGGTCTTCTCGTCTGGTTTTTAGTAGGCGCCGACCTCTATACGGCCTATACTTTCTTAGGGTTAACCAGTACCGCTTTTACAGGCGGAAGTATTGCATTTTTTGCCATTCCTTATTCTGTCCTGGCCTACTTTGTCGCCTACTTCTTCCTGCCAAAACTTTGGAAAGTTGCGAAAATTCATAAATTAACAACACTCGCAGATTACGCACGGGAACGTTTTGACAGTAAGCTTTTAGCAAGCCTTGTTGCCATCGTCGGTGTGCTCATGCTTATTCCGTACATATGCCTCCAGCTGAGCGGCATCCAAGATACGCTCCAAGTTGCCGGCACCGGGTATATCAACGTAAAATTCGTTGTGATCATCTCATTTATTCTAGTTGCACTGTACACATTTTTCAGCGGAATTAAAGGGCCTACATTTACTGCCATCATTAAAGACATTTTAGTATGGGTCATAATGCTGTTTATGGTGGTGTCCCTCCCTCTCATTCATTTTAACGGCTGGACACCAATGATTGACACGTTAGTAAAGGAAGCGCCGCAAATGCTGACGATACCGGCAGAAGGTCCAAAAGGCATTCCTTGGTTTATCACAGCATCTATTGTTTCCGCCCTTGCACTTTTTATGTGGGCACATGCCGCTACAGGCGTTTTCACAGCGAAGAGCGCTGATGCAGTTAGAAAAAACAGCATGTTTTTGCCGCTGTATAACATAGTGTTAATTTTGGTTATTTTTCTTGGCTTTATCGCCTTTCTTGTCCTGCCGGAAGATACAAATCCAAGACTGGCGCTGCTGCATTTGATTCAAACATCTTACGGCGGCGTGGCACAAGGTTTTGCATATGCCACGATTGCTCTTGCTTCTTTGATTCCATGCTCCATTATGGCAATCGGTGCATCAAATTTGTTTGCCAATAACCTATATCGAGATTTGATTCATCCGAATGTGTCTCAAAGCAAGCTGACCCTTATCACACGTTCAATGGTGTTTGTCGTCATCGGCCTTGCGCTTCTGTTTGGAATGCTGTTCCCGACTGCCTTAGTGACACTTCAGCTATTGGGAGTATCCGGCATGGTGCAAATCTTTCCGGCGATTGCTGTCAGCCTATTCTGGAAGCATCAAACGAAAGAAGCTACGGTTATCGGATTATTAGTCGGCCTTGCAGTAACATTTATTGTGTATACCACTCAATCCGCACATGGCATTTATGAAGGGTTCTGGGGATTGGCCGCCAATCTCATCGCTGTGATTATTTTGAATCCATTGTTCATCAAGAAGGCAGGATCCAATCCTGTCATTGAAGGTTTATTTGGTAAAAAACAAGACGCTGACCCAAATCAAAAGGGTGCATAAAAAAAACCATACGCGGCAGCCGCGTATGGTTTTTTTACATTTCTTTTTTCAAAGTTTCAATTGCCTTTTCCATTTGCGTATCATTATTTGACAGCTTCTTTTGAAGTTCTGTCATTAATTTCGTTGTTGTATCACCAGTCAGTACACCTGTTTCTTTCAGCTTCTCTTTTTTCTGGAACTGTTTGACGACAGATACAAAGTTCTGATCATACGTACTGTTAACCTTTACCTTGTAGCCAAGTGCTTTTAGCATTTTCTGAGCTACTTTAACATTGGTGCCTGAATCACCTGATTTGTACGTTTTATCTGCATCCAAATACGGAAGCTTCGCGTAATCAGGCAGTTCTGCTTTCACTTGAGGCTTGATGCCTTTTTTGTGAATCCATTCACCGTCGGCAGTCAGCCATTTGGCGACTGTCAGTTTGACAGTAGATCCATCATCATATTCTTTTGCTGTTTGAACCGTGCCTTTGCCAAATGTGGTTTCGCCGATTAATGGTATGCCTGACGATTCATGAAGGGCAGCGGCCATAATTTCTGCGGCGCTGGCTGTGCCGTCATTTACTAAAACGACAGTCGGCTTGGTCACTTTTCGATCTTTTTCGGCCTTCATGACTTCTTTTGAACCGTTTTTGTATTCAACCTGCATGATGTTTTTCCCTTTATCAATAAACAGGTTACACATCGTAATCGCCTGATCCATTAAGCCACCCGGGTTGCCCCTCAAGTCTAAAATATAGCCCTTGGCGCCTTTTTTCTCTAAACTGTCAATCGCATCTGTCAGCTCTTTAGCAGTTGTTTCAGAGAAAGATGTGATTTGGATTTCGCCGATGTTGTTGTCCTTCATCTCGGAATAGACGGTTTCTACAGGAATGGTATCACGCTTAATGGAGAGATCGATATTTCCAACTCCCGCTCTGTTCAGCTCAAGCTTCACTTTTGTGCCCTTTTTGCCTCGGATTAAAGCGACGGCTTCATTTACATTCATGCCTTCAACGCTTTTTCCGTTCACCTTTAGGATTTGGTCCTTCGGTTTGATTCCGGCTTTTTCAGCAGGTGAACCTTTAATTGGCGACACAATAAGGATTTCTCCGTCTTTCTCCTCTACTTGGGCTCCGATTCCTTCAAAGGATGCAGAAATCGTCTCGTCAAATGATTTTGCTGCCTCTTGATCCATATATGTGGAATACGGATCATCGAGAGATTGAATCATTCCTTTAATTGCTCCGTCTACTAATTTGTCATCATCTGTTTTTTGGTAATAATCACTTTTGATTTGCTCATACGCTTTATTTAATTTGTCGAACTTGCTGTCTCCCAGGCTTACTGATGTTTGGCCCAGGATGCTGGAATTGCCCGTAATAAATAAAGTAAGCGCCGAAGCGACAACCGCGGTAATCAGCACAATAAAAAACAGTTTTAATTGCCGTTTCAATTAAACACCACCTTTTTCTTCTTACAATATTATCATGGACGAATACTTATTCGTCAACTCAGAGCAGAAATGAAAGAGAAACGCCCTTCTTTCGCTTTTCATAAACCTATGTCTTTATACGACATATGATAAAGAAAAAGGAGGATTCGATATTGAGCCGATATTTAGAAATGCTGTCCTTATTCGGTGTCGCAGGAGCGCATCCAGGTGGGCTTGCTTTTTCAAAAGCGGTCTTGCAAAAGGCTGCGCCCTCTCCGAATCAGCCGATTCTTGATGCCGGATGCGGAACAGGCCAGACTGCGGCTTATTTAGGACATTTGCTGTATCCTGTAACAGTCGTTGATAAAGACCCTATCATGCTTGAGAAAGCAACAAAAAGATTTGCAAATGAAGGGCTTGCCATCCCTGCATATCAGGCTGAGCTGGAACACCTCCCGTTTTCTTCTGAGTCCTTTTCCTGCGTCCTGTCAGAATCGGTCCTCAGTTTTTCCCATCTGACATCCTCTCTTCAAGAAATGTCAAGAGTATTGAAGCCCGGCGGGATGCTGATTGGTATAGAAGCAGCTTTAAAAAAACCGATGCCCCCCGCAGAAAAAGAGCAAATGATGGATTTCTATGGGTTTACTTGTTTACTTGAAGAAACCGAGTGGCACAAAACCTTGAAGTCTTATGGCTTCCAAAGTACTAAAGCAGTAACACTTCTTTCGGATGAAATGGAATTTGAGCCAACCACAGAAATGGATTTATCGCAAACGATTGCCCCTATTTATTACGATACACTTCAGACACATTATGAACTCATGCAAATATATAGCGAGTATATGGGCCATTGTATCTTTATCGCGTATAAGTAAAACGGCGTATCGCCCCCTGTTTTCGTCCAACCTTTTTTCCCCATCTATCATATTCTGATAGAAAGTCAGTTTAGGAGGGAAACAATATTGGAGAGGTATTACCATCTTTGCAGAAACCATCAAGGTAAAGTCGTCAGAATTACAGAGAGAGGCGGAAGAGTTCACGTCGGCAGAATTACCCGTGTCACAAGAGACAGAGTTTATATAGCTCCGGCCGGCGGAGGGCCAAGAGGCGGCTTCGGTTACGGATATTGGGGCGGTTATTGGGGATATGGTGCGGCTTACGGTATTTCCCTCGGATTAATTGCAGGAGTGGCTCTGGCTGGTTTATTCTTCTGGTAAGCATAAAATAAATACCTGATTAATTGCTAGATTCACCAGACACAAAGAAGCCCGCTTATCAATTGTAAGCGGGCTTTCTCTATTAAATTTTCTTCACTTTTTCAAAGTATTCTTCGAGCGTTAAATCATTTTCTTGCATGACCTTTGCGGCCTTTTTGCCTACATAGCGCAGGTGCCATGGCTCGTATTCATATTTCGTGATATCCTCTTTATTTTTCGGATAGCGAATGATAAAGCCATATTTATATGCATTGTCCTGTACCCATTTTCCGTCGGCCGTGCTTCCGAACGCTTCATTTAGCTCAAAGCCATTGCTCCGGCTCGAAATGTCCATCGCAAGGCCTGTTTGGTGCTCACTTTCACCCGGGTAAGCGACCGCTTCCTTTGCCTTCTTTTCCCCTTTAAGGCTAACTTCATTGTCAAAAATGACTTTCTGTCTATCATACGAACGGTACCCCGAGACAGCTGCCAGTTCATAGCCTTCCTTTTTTGCAGCATCGAACATCGTTTTTAATGCGTCGGCCGCTTCCTTTCTGATGTAACGTTTTTGAATCTTTTCTTCAAAAGAAAACTCTACATCAGGTATGACTAGATCGCTAGGTTCATAGTTTCCGGGCAGTGCGTATTGTTTATTGACAAGCGCGAGTATATTTTCTGGATTTTGAATGGTTTCTAGACCGTCTACTTTTTTAGTATCATTGAAATATTTGCTTTCCAGTGAAAAATCACTGTCTTGAGTGTTAGTTTTTTTGCTGTCAGTTGTTTTTTGATCTGTTTGCTTTGTTTCTACTGTGGTTTTCGTATCCTTTTGAGCATCTCCATTCGACATGCTGCAGCCGGCTCCGACTAATGCCGTTACACTCAGAGCGGCAGCCAGTGAGAACCATTTACCGGACTTTATCATATTACATTACCTTCCTTTTATCAATCGTTTCCGCATTCACAAAGAAGAGGCTGCCGGCACCCAGCACGCCTCTTGATTTATTTTATTGTGATACGGAATGTAAAGCCACTTCTATCATATCATGAAATGTAGTTTGACGCTCTTCCGCTGTCGTTTCTTCTCCTGTTAATACGTGGTCACTCACGGTGAGAATAGACAGCGCTTTTCTTCCGTGCTTCGCTGCTAATGTGTACAATGCAGTTGTTTCCATCTCAACGCCCAGCACTCCGTAATTTGCAAGCTTTTCAATTTGCGAATCGTCGTTGTAGAACTGGTCAGCTGTAAATACGCTTCCTACCGTCACCGGCACGCCTTTATCCTTTGCGGCATCATAGGCATTTTTTAAAAGCTCGAAATCCGCGCAAGGCGCAAAATCAATACTCCCGAAAGCGACTCTGTTCATTTGTGAATCAGTTGAGGATGTCATAGCTAAAATGACGTCACGCACTTTGACATCTTTACGGATAGCACCGCAAGAACCTACTCTTATTAGATTTTGCACATCGTAGCTTTGAATTAATTCATTCACATAAATTGAAATAGACGGAACGCCCATTCCCGTGCCTTGCACTGAGATTTTTTTCCCTTTATATGTACCCGTAAATCCATACATGCCTCTGACTTCATTGTAGCATTCTACATTTTCAAGATACGTTTCAGCAATAAATTTTGCTCTGAGAGGATCTCCCGGCAAAAGCACTGTATCCGCAATCTGCCCTTTTTCAGCACCTATATGTACACTCATCTCATATCCTCCTGTAAATCTAAATTACCATCCAGTCCGTTCATTTTACAACGAATGTCATGGTGTGACAAACTTCAGCATAGATTATAAAGGAATCTGGCGAAAAAAGAAATGGTCCGAGGCTGTTTGGGCACTTCCTGAGAAAAACGGGATAATCGAGTTGTTTATTTGAAAACCTAACCGCAGGAAGGAGGGATGAGACATGGGTAAAAAACAGCGTAACCGGATCACCGGCCAAAAAAAGAACAATCATATACCTGCAAAAGATGTAATTGCAGCTGAAGAGGCGCACGGGAAAGAGTATTCCGCGGCCAAACGCAAGCCTTAAACTGCAGAAAACTGCGGAAATCCGCAGTTTTCTTTTTGTTATGTCGTTTGTACAATCAAACGATTGATTTTTCTCCATCCGGCGGGAAGCAGTTTGTAATATGTTTTCCCTTTTCTGCCTTCATCAATCAGAATCACGTCCCCTGTGGCCATAAATCTCGCATCATAATCACTTGGAACGGTGTCAAATACATTAAATAAAGAGAATGCTCTTTTCAGCACGTCTTGATGATCGCTCCCGTTGAGTTCAGTTCGATAGACGGCTCTATAGCCCTTTTTTTCGCCAAACCGGGGTGTCTGAAATATTGTCACGTCATAGGAACAAGACTTCTTTTTAAACACGGATAACATCATCAAGATCCCCTCCCTTTTATTTCTTTAACATATTGGCGTTTTTGTCACGTTTTCCTCTCTCTATTTTTGTCGAATCCGCTTCATCTTTTCGTCAAAACCTTTTACTAGGAAAAACAGAAGCAAACCAAGACTAAAGCCTCCTAACACGTCAGTTACAAAATGAACCCCAAGATAGACTCTGCTTATTCCGACTAAAACTGTGATGAAACCGGCTATTATATATACTATTTTTTTATGTTTGCATAAAAACGGGAGGTGTTTCACTAAAAAGTAGGCAATGACAGGATAGACACAGGCAGCATTCATGGAGTGGCCACTCGGAAAGCTGAATGATGATTCATGAACCAGCGGTGCAAAATCAGGCCTCACTCGTTCGATCCATTCTTTTAATACTTTGTTTAACAGCCGATCCGCACCGAATACCAAGAGCATCAACAGGCCGTCCCATGTTTTTCTGTAAAAAAACAGACCCGCTCCCATAATCACGATAAGAGGGAGCAGAATAGAAGAAGCACCAAGATGGGTGATCCCTGTCATGACATCATTAAGCCATGGCTGACGAATCAAAACAGCTGCCTTGCTAATCGCTTCATCCGCTGATTGCACAGCATTTGTATGAATGGCCGCAGCTAGAAAAAGAAAGATAAGAAATAGACTAACGGGCTTGTACAACAATTCAACCACCTCGATTTTTACAGAAGTCATAGCATCACAAATAAGAAAACCAGAGCTGATCGCTCCGGTTTTAAACCTTAGTCATCTTCATCCCACTCTTCATCTATCATACATTTTTCTATCAAATAATCAAAGGTAATATCAGCGATTTCAAACAGCTCATCCTCACTCGGTATGTAGCCCCGTCTTGCAAGCTCTTTGTAAAAAAATTCAGCGATTTCTTCCGTATCAATCACAAGATCTATTTCTTTCATCTCCGTACCGCCTCCTTTTTTATGTTTTATGAAAAAACAGGCTGAATTATACCCGGTGTTCTAAACAATTCTTTCAGTCATATACATTGAATAAAAAACAAGCCATGGGAGGCTGACGAGAATGATTGCTAAAATGATGGAAGCACTGGACGGAGAAAGATTTGATATCATAATGGAAAAAACGCTTAAAGGAATGACGTATGTGATGATTTGGGGCTGTTTGCCTTATTTTTTATATGTCCTGATCCGTATGTTCACAAACTAACTGAAATGCTCTTTTAAACTTTCCAGAACAAACATCATCATATCTTTATATTCTTCATCTCGAAACATTTCGTACAGAATTTTGTAATCATTATAAATATCCAGAAGTTCATCAACAATTGATACAGCAAGGATATGAAGGGTTTCTTGATCTTCATCATCGCCTTCAAACTGAAGAAGAGCAGACGATGCGATATCTTCGCCGATCTCATGGCCAGTTTCTCCGACATAGTGGACAAACAAAAGCTGGTGTACAAACTGGTCCATTTCATATTTTCTCAGCACCAGTGTGAGATCCTCTTCCTCCGTTTCAAGCCACTCTCCATCCTTTAAACGGGTCAGCTCATAAATGATATCCTCCCAGCCGTCTTCTAAATATCTCCAAATTTCTGTTCTGTGGCCGATAATGCGAAAGAGTTCTTTTCCATAATCTTTTACATAAACAACATCCCCAATAAGGAATTCATACTCTATATCAAGCTTTTCCATATCGACAATGACACCCTCATAATCTTTATAAAGCTGAATGGACGATTCAAAGTATAAGACTTCATTATGATTTACTTCATAAAGATAGTGTTTATCAATTTGGTGTACTTTTGTGATGGTGCCGACTGTTCCATACATAATGACAACTACGATATCCCCTACTTGGAATTTCGGTTTATTTTGCTTCATGGTGTCTCCCCCTCGCCGCAACATTTCTCATACGCTATCGTATGCCGGGTTACACCAATTCGCATGGGCATGAAAACCATAGGATGTATCCAATTATGGTATGTGTATGCGCACAAAAAAATCCGCAGCGGGTCTGCGGATTCTAACATGTGGTTATTTGCCGTGCACCTCGGCCTCGTATTTTTCCCAAGCTTCATCAAACGTCGCCATCGTGTCCAGATAATCAACATTCAGCTCCAAATATGAACTGATTTCGTGATAATCGATTGATGTTTTTGGGAAGCTGTGATCCTCATACGCTTGATTGGCAAATTCACTGATGCTGTCCTTCGGCTTCGGATGTCTGTATTTCAATAAATAATGATAAAAGGATTTCATGGGTTTCCCCTCCTGGTGTCTGTCTTTTGTTGTTTTATTATACAGTTCAAGTGTAAAATTACAACAAAAGAATACCGAAGCATCATTCAGGAGAAGTCAAAATAGTTGCGTTTCAAAATCCTTTCTGTCTCCATGAGCTGCTGATATGTCAGGCTTTCAGGCAGTTTTTTTGTTTGAATCAAAAGCAGCTGGTCCTCAATCTCCTTTATTGTAATTTCCTCTTGATAGGTCATCCCGCAGGAAGCACACACCATGGCTGGTGTGTCAGTCAGCTCTATGGCTCTTGTGCCGTCAGGGAGCTCCCAGTATACCGTGTTCCTGCCGGGTACCGCTTCAAGCTCGCCACACCATTCGCATGTTTTCATGAAGAATCGCCTCCGCTTTCAGCCTCTTTCTGTTTTTTCTGCTGCGCCAAAAATTTCTTTTCTTTTAGCTGATCTCTTTTCTCACGCCGGTCTTTTAATGTTTCATGCTCCGGATTCGCGGTGAATGCCTCTCTCCTTTTGATTCTGGCTACATTTTCCGGTGTAAACGAAACCTCTTTGTCAGCCAATATAGCACTGAGCCCGATCGGCTCCTTTTTGTCAGCGATTTCAGGGAAAACGGACTCAAAATAGGCGTCGGCCTGGTTAGGGATATAATTCTCCGGTTCCGGATATGACGTAATCACACCTTCAAAATTTCTTAAGATGACTTTGTCAGGGCTTTGCGACAGGACATAGTTTGGCTGCAGGGCGATTTTCCCCCCGCCTCCTGGTGCGTCAACGACAAAGGTAGGAACCGCATAGCCTGAGGTATGGCCTCGCAGCCCTTCAATAATTTCCAAACCTTTAGAAACAGGAGCTCTGAAATGCCCGATGCCCTCTGACAGATCACATTGATAAATATAATACGGACGGACTCTGATTTTTACCAAGTCGTGCATGAGCTTTTTCATGATGGGAACGGAATCATTAATACCGGCTAACACGACGGCCTGATTTCCAACCGGCACTCCTGCGTTCACCAATTTTTCACAGGCTTCAACGGATTCCTCTGTCATTTCGATGCTTGTGTTGAAATGGGTGTTCAGCCAGACTGGATGATATTTTTTCAAAATATCGCACAGCTGATCGGTGATGCGCTGCGGAAAAACGACCGGCGCCCTTGTTCCGATTCTGATTACTTCCAGATGCGGAATGCTGCGCAGCTCTTTTAAAATGTATTCTAAAATTTGGTCATTGATTAGCAGTCCGTCACCGCCTGAAATTAAACAATCTCGGATTTCGGGTGTTTCCCGGATATAAGCAATTGCAGCATCAAGCTGTTTTTTAGGAACTCCCATTCCGATTTGTCCGGAAAAACGCCTTCTTGTGCAGTAGCGGCAGTACATGGAACATTGATTGGTGACAAGAAACAGCACACGGTCGGGATAGCGGTGTGTCAGTCCGGGTACCGGTGAATCTTCATCCTCATGGAGGGGATCTTCCAGATCGTATTTTGTTTTGTGCATTTCTTCTGAAAGAGGTACAGACTGCATGCGGACCGGGCATCTCGGGTTATCGGGGTCCATTAAAGAAGCATAATATGGTGTAATATTTAAGGGGATCGTTTTGGTTGAAATTCTGACGCCTTCCTCTTCATCCTCGGACAAATTAATGACTTTTTTCAAATCATCTAACGTTCTTACCGTATGTGTAAGCTGCCAAAGCCAATCGTTCCACTTCTCTTCCGGAACGTCCTTCCATAATTCTATCTCCTTCCAATGCCGTTTCGGTTTATACCATTTGCTCTCCAAATGAATTCCTCCTCGTGCATCATTTTGACTTACAGGTGCTTGCACCAAATATTCATGTTTTCAAGACCTTCCGCTATATAGCAATTATTAATCAACCTTCCTCCGTATTGATAACCCGAATGGTATAACACAGCATTCATCCCAAAAGACGCAGCGCGGGCGAGAGAAAACACATGAAATATATTGTCTTCAGCCATTTCTTTTTCTAATGCCTCGATTAAAAAGCTTGTCAGTGAATGTCCTCGATATTCCGGAAGCACAGCGCAGTCGGTTATTTCTGCATGCCCGAGCTTTGGGTTGGTTTCTGCGCTTGCTGCGCTGATCAGGCGGTCATGGTCAAGCATGACATAATACATCGTGTTTGTATTCATCGTCTTTTCAATATATGCAGGGTCAAATACCGGGGTCGGGTAGGTACGAAATACTTTTTTATACAGCATCGATAGCTGATACATGTCGTTTGTTTCAGCTTTTCTCATCGTAAAGACGGGTGTATCATCACTGCGGAGGCGAGGTGCTGTGCGATATAAAGCTTCGATCATTTCCTGTTCCTCTATATAAGAATGTGTTTGTCTCCGGTTTTCTGTGAGGTAACGGACCATGACGCAAGCCGGGTGGCCGAGATAATAGCCCTTAAGAAAACCCTCTGGCACAAATAATTGTTGGGCAAGCACTGCCTCATCATGCTGTTTCGTATAAACGATGATTTTTTCCGAACCCTCTTCTTTTGCCGCTGCCACGATATCAGGCAGAGCCTTCTCAATGGCTCCGTCATAACGAACCACTCTGATTCGTTTATTAAAGCCGTCATAGTCCAGAACTGCTGTAACACCGTTATTCTTTATCGACTTGAGCATCCGCATCCTCCTCGTCTGTGTGAAGCCCGCACCAATCCATAACAAAAAGCGCAATAATTTTAGCAGATTCTATCATGGCTTTAACCTCGATGTATTCATTTGCCTGATGAGCTGTTTTTGTTTCCCCAGGCCCAAAGACAATCACTGGCGTATCTCCTGCATGGTATAAAAGCCCTCCGTCCGTTCCCCATGGTGAAGCTTCGATGATTGGCTCTGTCTGTTTCGTTTTTTGATAGGCTGATTGCAGCACTGAAAGTAAAGGGTGGTCATCAGGTAGATCATTCGGCAGCCATTGAGCG
This sequence comes from Bacillus sp. C28GYM-DRY-1, assembly GCF_030519405.1. NCBI lineage: Bacteria > Bacillati > Bacillota > Bacilli > Caryophanales > Bacillaceae > Bacillus > Bacillus sp. C28GYM-DRY-1. The sequence continues at coordinate 67,109 of NZ_JAUMKF010000017.1, read as the reverse complement.
CCGAACCATTCTACTGTTACCGGATGGCGTTTAAACCATTCGTCACGGTATTCTAAATCCTTCAACCAGTTTTCCAATTCAAGTTTTACTGCTTCTGGTTTTTCATGGGGAGCAATTCCGCATCTCCCTTCTATGACGACACGATCTGCAACTGACGAAGGCCATGCTCCTCCTGAGATGGTGCCGATATTCACTGGTACCGGTATAGGGACATTGTCATACAGCGGATCTGAAATTCTCGCATTGCGAACTTTCTCCAGCTCTTGTATGGCAGTGATCACGTGCAGGCTTTTTTCAATCGCGCTTACCCCCTCATAGCGTGTGCCGCCATGTGCGGCTAATCCCTTTACTGTAATTCGAAACCACATCGAGCCCTGCTGCTTTATAAATAGTTTCATATTCGTCGGCTCCGGGATTAGTGCCCCGTCAGCACGATAGCCTCTCATGATGGCGGACAGTGTTCCGGCGCCGCCGCACTCTTCATCTACAACACTTTGAAACAATATATCTCCCTTTAAATGAACATCGCAGGCGTGCAGGGCTTCTAAAGCAAAAAGAAGGGCTGTATTGCCTCCCTTCATATCCGTTGAGCCACGCCCGTATATTTTACCGTTTTCTTCGACTGCTTGAAACGGTTCATACTTCCAATCCTTTACGCTTCCTTCAGGCACAACATCGATATGACCGTTTAAAATCAGAGACCTGCCTCCGCCCGCTCCCGTTTTTTTTGCAACGATGTTCGGGCTCTCATGAAAATCTGAGCGGTCTGATTTAAAGTAGGGATGCTGTTTTAATTGCTTTAGGCTTGGCTCCCACACGTCAATGTCCATATGAAATTGCCTCAGCTTTTCAAGCACAACAGCTTGGGCGTTAAATTCTGCGCCCATAGTACTTTTTTCTCCAATCAATCTTTTGAGAAGACGAATGGCTTTGGCCGAATGCTGATCAAGCCACCCGATTACTTTTCTCTCAATGTCTTGCATCCTCATTCCCCCTTTTAAGAAAAAGGCATATCTATTTTGATTTCAGCTTCAGTCAGCCTCGTCACCTCGTCGATTGTCGAACCATTCATCAGCTCTTTTAAAATGAAATGTCGGCCATCGACCTCAAGAACGGCTTTTTCAGTAATGATCATATCTACACAGCCTGCTGCGGTTAATGGAAGCGTGCATGTTTCGGTTAATTTAGGCCTTCCCTTTTGATCTGTATGACTCATGACGACAACCACTTTTTTCGCTTTTTGGGCCAGTTCCATCGCACCGCCCATGCCCGGCACCTTTTTTCCCGGGACAAGCCAATTTGCCAAATCGCCTGACTGACTCACCTGCAGGGCACCTAAAATCGTTATGTCAATTTTGCCTCTTCTGATCATCGCAAATGACATCGTTGTATCAAAGTATGACGCCCCTTTTACAGCGCGGACAGGATACCCCGCGGCGTTGCATAAATATTCATCCTCTTCCCCCTTTTCAGGGCTTTCACCAATGCCGAGTACACCATTTTCCGCCTGCAGCATGACCTGCATGTCAGGCGGCAAAAAGTTCGACACTAAAGATGGGATGCCGATACCGAGATTCACAATCATACCCGGCTTGATTTCAGAAGCGGCCCGTTTTGCGATCTGTTCTCTCTCTGCTACTCCCAAGCCCATTTCCACTTCACTCCTTCGCTTCTCACAACCCCCTCGACAAAAACCCCCGGTGTGACAATCATTTCTTCAGGTATCTCTCCTATCGGGACGATCCGCTCAGCTTCGGCAAAGGTTCTCCTGGCAGCCATTGCCATAAGCGGATTCATATTGCGCGCTGTTTTGTCGTACGTTAAGTTGCCGAATTCATCAGCAATGTGCGCATTGACGAAAGCAAATTCAGCCGTCAGCGCCTCTTCAACCAAATACCGCTTTCCAGCCACAGACACGATGTCCTTTTTCTCACAGACCATTTGATTATCAATGCCGACGTCGGTCAAAATGCCACCGATTCCCGAACCGCCGGCACGAATCCGTTCCGCAAGCGTTCCCTGGGGTGAAAATTGAACCTCTAACGTCCCGTCTGTCATCTGTTTTCCGGCTACAGGATTGGAACCGATATGCGATGCGATCAGGGTTTTGACTCGTTGATTGACAATAAGCGGGCCGACCCCTATTTCCGGGAACCCGGCATCATTGCAGATGACGGTTAAATCCGTTACACCGCAGTCCAATATAGCTTCAATTAATGAAGGAGGCGTCCCGACTCCCCCAAAGCCGCCAAACATCAGGACCGCCCCGTCCTGAACATCTGCAATTGCTGTTTCGATGCTGATTGTTTTTTGAAATGGCGCCATTTGATTTCAATCCTTTTTCAGTATTTTTTCGACCGCTCCAACTGTTTCCGAAAAATTTGAAATGAGCTCTTCAATTTCACTGTCTGAAATGGTAAATGGAGGAGCAATAATAACTGCATCTCCTTCCCCGCTGTCTATTCCCGTTTTAGCAGGATAAACAATCAGCCCGCGTTTTTTCGCCTCTCTGATCATGTGCTGAGTAACCGCCTTCTCTTGAGAAAAAACTTGTTTCGTATTCTTGTCTGCTACAAATTCAACTCCTAATAGCAGTCCTTTTCCGCGCACATCGCCAATAACCTCGCTTTGAGACGCTGTCTCAACAAGCTTCTTTTTCAGTACAGCCCCCTTTTTCTCTGATTGCTTGATCAAGCCATGCTTTACCACATACCGCAAAACTTCAAGAGCGGCTTTGGCTGAATAGGGATGTGCACTATATGTGTGGCCGCTCATAATCACACCTGAGCCTTGTTTTATCGTTTGAATAATAGAATCAGATACAACGGCAGCGGCAATAGGCGCATACCCGGCACCGAGACCCTTTCCCAGTACAGCAATATCAGGAACGGTGTGCCAATGCTCTGTCGCGAGCATCCTTCCCGTTCTTCCAAGCCCTGTCATCACTTCGTCTGCAATAAAGAGCACTTCGTGTGTGCGGCATACCTCACTTAATCTCTCATAATATCCCGGAGGCGGAGTAATCGCTGCTCCTGCTGCACCAATAATAGGCTCAGCCACAAAGCCGGCGATAAATTGGCTTCCGATTCTTTTGATCGCAGTCTCCAGTTCATCAGCGGCAGTCTGAACAAAGTCTTCTTCCGTCCCATGATTCCGCCGATACACATGAGGAGCTGAAATAACAGGATATCGCTCAATGAGATGGGTGAATCGGTATCTCCTTTCATAAAAACCAGATAATGAAAGCGCTCCCAAAGTTATTCCGTGGTAACTGCTCCACCGAGACAAAAAGATGGATTTTTGTGTTTGCTTTTTTTCCTGCCAATACTGAATGGCGATTTTCATAGCTGTTTCTATCGCTTCTGATCCGCTGTTGACAAAAAAAGACCAATTCACATCTCCCGGAAGCTCTTGCGCCAAGAGGGCGGCTAATTGCTCGGCAGGCTCGCTCGTAAACTGTGAGCGATAAGCAAAAGACACTTGATCAAGCTGGTCTTTCAGCTTCTCAGTCACATCACGAACCCCGTGGCCGATATTACATGTCACTGCACCTGATGAGCCGTCAAGATATCTTTTTCCGGTCTGATCATAAACATATGAACCCTTCGCATAACTGACAACCGGATAGGCCGAACTAAGGTCCGGCTTAATTAAATAACTGCTCATGCTCCCACCTCAAAAAACCCTTTTGACATATTATATGAGTGTCCAAATTGCGGCATGACGTTCCACGCAAAAACTTTTCACACAAAAAAGAGCCTTCTGATGGAAAGGCTCTTTTGAATTTCAACATTAGTGAATAAAAGCAGCTCCGACAATAATTAATAAAATAAACAAGACAACAATCAATACAAACGTATTTGTCCCGCAGCCAGATCCGTAACCGTATCCAGAGTATCCATGCATGCTGTTTTCATCCTTTCTTATCACGATATACGGCATAATATGCGGGCCAAGTCCCAAATGGTTTGTGCAAACGCCTATTTCATGTAAGGAAATAATGAAAAACAGTGTGCATCCGCTCATATTTTTTAAACGTCAGCTTTTCGTAAAAATGGGTTGCACCCTCAGTGCTTGTGGCCACTAAATAGATTGCTTCCATTCCTAGCGATTTCGCGATGGACAACATTTCTTTCACTAAGATACTGCCATAGCCCTTCCTTTGAAACTGATCCAAAATGGCAACTTCTTCGATTTTAGCCGTTTTTTCTTGCGGATGGATGAATAGCTCTCCACACCCAATGGGAACCTTCTGTGAAGCGTCGCTATAACAAACAACAAGAATAATCGTACCCGCTTCATAAAAGGGATATTTTCTTTTTAATTTTTGTTCTGCAATCGCTTCCCCAATATAAATGGAATCATAAATTTTCATGATAGAAGATCCATCACTGAGACTTTTTGCCGTCCCCCATGCCGTTAACGGATGCCCTATCTGCCCTTTCCAATCACTAAGTTTCATGTCGTACAACAGCTCATCCTCGACAACAAACCCGCTTTTGACAAGCGATTGCTTCAAACCAAGCGGAAAAACATGCTGCGGTGACGCTTTTAAATGGAGATAATTCGCAGCAAGTAGCTTTGGTACGGAGGGCAAAAAATCCAGTAACCGATCCAATGGAAACGTATCATGGAGCTGTACAAAGTTATGAGAAAAAATTTGCGGAAGCTTTGGATCTCTATATATTCTGTAATGATCAAACAATGCCGATTCAGACGTTAACAATATATATTGGTGTTCCGTTTTTGAATAATGTCCTGTCATGAACGTCTCCTTTTTATGAACCTATGCAGTTACTCAATTGCAATATTCAACTTCTTTATAATCTCATCGTACACTGGATAAAACGGCTTTCCAATTGAAAATTTATGGATATTTCGGAAAGAAGCGGAGATTGGCTTTTGATGCAAAAAAAATTTCCTTACTACTTGTTCACTAATTGGGTGTAAGACGCCGTGTAGAAACAAAAACGACTTGCGTTCTATGAGAAAAAGCCTTCGATTAGGCGGATTTTCGATCAAACTAGATCGCTCCCGCGTAATTGGCAGCCCTTCCGGCAGCGCCTCTAATTCTTCTTTTCCAATTGTCAATATGTCTTTTCTTTTAAATTGATAAAACCGAAAAGCATACTGACCCATAATCCGTCTTTTTTTTCCGTCTTCGATATAAAATATCGCAGGATGTCCAGCTTCCTTTACTAAAATGTAATTCGGTATATTTAACATTTTTCCGATTCTATATTGGAATAAATACGGATCTGGAACGGTCACAGTCCGATTTAGATACAAAGAACCCCACCTATCCCCGACAGGACGCCTAAGACCCTGATCAATAAAATACACGTTTTGATCTGAACCTTTTACAAAAGATCCGTCAATCAAATCAGCGGGCAGAGACTGATATGCATTTTGAAATGAATTGGGGGTTTTATAGGTTGTATCTAATACTTCATTTATCGGCAAAAACGGCGCAAAGTTGTTGATTCTGGTCCAAAAAATTGAGTCACCATGATTCCAATGCTTCATGTCATCGTCCCAGTAGCTTCCATATTTATGAAGTATACGATCAAGTAACGAACGACGATGCATAACTGAGCAATGATCGACTTGGAAAGCAGCCTGATCTAGCACTGCATCGGCATTCCTATAGAAATGTGAAATTTCCTCTCCTCTTTCGTTTACATGTATAACTTTTTGTCTTGAATAGACAGCCAGTGCCTCAGGCTTATGTGAAAACGTCTGCACCATACGGCTCAAGCGCTCAGGATGATAAACAGTGTCATCGGTGAGATAGGAAATGTAGTCTCCCTCAGCAAATGGGAGCGCGCTGTTAATTAGCGTGGCGTAGCGGGTTGTTTTTATTCGTTCTTCAGGTTTTACGAAACTGTTTTCATAACGAATGCGAGGGTCATGAAGATACTTGTGAATTACTGCAGTTGTTTCTTCATTAGAATGATCATCCATGACAAAAAGCTCCCAATTGTCATGTGTTTGATTCATGACGCTTTCAATCGCCTTTTGCAGATAAGCAGGTTTGTTGTAACTCGTTAAAACAATGGACACTTTCTCTCCCATCTATACATCCCCTTAACGTCTGACATATAAAACGGCTCCGCAGCAAGCAGAGCCTCTGTCTTCATTAAAAAGCACCCCAGCTTACAATACTCGAGAGTGCAACATTTGACCTCAGGTTATTTAACGGATTTTGAAAAATCACCAAGTCTGTCAGGACTTCTTTTACAATGACATTTTGAAGCGTACCTCCATTTATTAGGTTCACTTTTGGAATCGGCACACTAAGCTCTTTCGCAAATATGAGTTGACGTCTGAGATCAGAATCATTTTCTTCAGAAACTGGGTGACAGATAAGCAAAATCAATAAAAGTAGAATAAAATGCAATTCGTTTCCATTTTCATCTTTGTTTACTTGATATTGAGACTCCAAACAACAATCCCTCCTATACTTTTCACAGTATGATTGAACTGTCAATTGCGGTATAGATAATGTCTGTTCATTGAAAAAATCAGCACTTTTCTTAAATATAAAAAAAGTTTGGCGTTCGCCTCATACCAAATACCGGTTAGTAGAATATGATTAATTTGAGTTCACTATTATTAGGAGGTGTTTTTAATGAATAGTGGAAACACGCAATTAAAAAGGGAGTTAATCAGGGCCCTTTTAAACCCTTTATTAACAAATTCAACTTTAGGAGGAGATAACTTGGATATTTCACTTAACACTATTTTGGGATCCGCGCTTGATTTAAATACGAATTCGAATACTTCACCTGATTCGCCAGCAGAATGGATTTTCGAGAGAATCGCACCGGGTACTAGGATCAGTATTGTAACTGATTCAGGTGACATGATCGGCCCTGCCATATTTATCAATTTCAATCAGGAAATAGGCATCGTCTTTGTAACACAAGAAAGCACTGTCACTCCTGCGGGCCAAGCTACAACATTAATTGATGTAAACAAAGTAGAAAGCGTTACGTTCTTTTCATAACATCTGATGAAAGTCTTGTATATCCAGTCGGGATACGGAGGAATATACAGTTATTTTGATCGCTGGGCTGAAGAATGTTTTCGGTGTACTCATACAGAGTATATGTCAGCAGATACTCTGGAAGCAGAGGCTCTGGTGAAGATCGAAACATTTCAGCCGGACTTCGCACTTATGATGGTTGGAGACCGCGTTCCTCACGACTGGCTGACCTGGTTAAAGGGTAAGGATATTCCCGTGTATGTTTGGCTGACCGAAGACCCATTTTATATTGATATCAGTCTTCAGGTGATTAAACATGCTGACGCCATATTAACGATAGAACAAAATGCCGCTCTCTATTATCGGGAGCTTGGCTTCCAGCACGTCTATTATGTTCCGATTCCAGTTAATCATCGGCTGTTTAAAAAAATGGACACCGAACAATCCTTCCATTCAAATCTGCTTATCATTGGCTATCCTTACCCTAATCGGGTTCAGCTTATGAAAGAAGCGGTACATCTGCCTTTCACGGTTCGAGTAATCGGAAAGGAATGGAGAAAGTATCTGCCTAAAAAAGTGCTCAAGCAGCCGCATATCAATGTCGTCAGCACATGGATTCCACCCGAACACGCCGTTCATTATTATAACGGGGCTGACATTGTGATCAATGCGCATCGGCCTTATCATTTTGCTTTCAACAAAAATAATATCCCCATCAAAAATGCCAGCTTCAATAACCGAACGTTTGATATCGCTGCGTGCGAAGCATTTCAATTAACAGATTTACCCGCGGCTCATCCTTTTTCATCCTTTATTTCTTATCACAGTATCAACGACTTTAAGGAAAAAGCCGCTTTCTATATCAACCATCCTGAAGAACGATATAAAGTAGCAGCATCCAATTACAAAGAGACCGTACCCGCAAATACGTATGATGAGCTTCCTGAAAAACTAAAGGCGATTCATTTGGCGCTTTCTTAAAAAATCGTTCATTTCTATGAACGATTTTTTCTAGCCATCAGAACGGTCCTTCAGCTTCCTCAAATTCACCTGTTTATAAAGATCAAGTCTCCCGCCAAGATGCTGTGCAAACTGTTTCCATGCCAAATTTGAAGTTTTGGTTGACAGCTTGTCCATTGTTGATAGTTTCGCCGTCCTGTACCAAAATCCCGAAAGGGTCCGTACACTTTTACCATCTTTCTTTTTGCCATTTGTAATGGTCAAAGTTTGCTACATTGCAATTGCTTCCCTGCCGTTCATACATTGCATAGCTGTTACTTCCCTGACTTGAGGCCATGAGGTACCCTTTGCCGTTTGGTGCATAAAAGATCGTCAGTCCTTCTATATGCTGTCAAATGTTCTCCTGTCGCACGGTCGACAACCTGCCCCTTTCCTAAAGCGACAGGATTTGTCTCGATTTGCGCTGTTACTTTAAAATGATGTTCCGCTTTCACATGATGATCGGCACCGAGATTGCTGTCAGGTTAAGCAATAAACCTGCCGCAGTGTTTAGCAGCATTATTTAATATATAAAGGTATTTAATTGTGAGGAAATGAACCTTTTTTATAGTGTTTTTGATTCGTAAACTACTGCACGTACGAGGGATGTGATAAATCTGTCAGGTTTCCTTTTACGGCGCGAAATAAATTATAATGAATATTTAGTACATTATTCATTTAGTTTTTCCATTCGTCTATTTTCCATTTTTTTCAAAGAAGAACACTTTGTGACCTGATCATTCCCCTAAATTTTGATTTACTGGTTGCTTTCATTAACTCGATTAAAAAGTTGAACATATGATGCATGGTAGAGAAACGAGAGTTGGAGGATAAGCCATGCCTAAACAGCAAACAGCAGAACTAAAACCATTTTTCCATAACAAAACAGTTTTAGTCACTGGCGGGACGGGTTCAATCGGGAGTCAAATTGTCAAACGCCTTTTGCTGCTTACTCCGAAACAGGTGATTGTATTCAGCAAAGACGACAGTAAACAGTATATGATGAGCCAAAAATATGCGGAGGATAAGCGGCTTTTATTTGTACTCGGAGATGTGCGCGATTATAGAAGGGTGAATCAGGTGATGGAAGACGTCGACATCGTCTTTCACGCTGCTGCGCTGAAACAGGTTCCGACCTGTGAAGACCATCCATTTGAAGCGATCCAGACCAATCTCATCGGCGGACAGAATGTGGTTGAGGCTGCCCTTTTACACCGAGTACAGCAGGTTATTCATATCAGTACAGATAAAGCTGTATCTCCTGTGAACACAATGGGTGCCACCAAGCTGTTATCTGAAAAGCTGTTTCATCAAGCAAACCGCCATGTTCAAAACAGAGGAACCGTGTTTTGTTCGGTCCGCTTCGGAAATGTTCTCGGCTCAAGGGGTTCGGTCATCCCTATTTTATTTGAACAAATGATGGAGGGTGAACCGCTGACCATCACAGACAAGAACATGACCAGATTTTTTATGTCAATAGACGATGCGGCTACACTGACATTGCAATCAGCTGCTATTACAAAAGGCGGAGAGACCTTTATTTTTAAAATGGAATCATTGAAACTTGAAGAACTGATTCATGGGTTTGAAGAATATGCATCGCAGCACGGGCTCCCGCGGCCGGCTGCAGTAGAAGTCGGCAAACGTCCAGGTGAAAAGCTTCACGAAGAATTAACATCCCCTCATGAAGTTGAATCACTCTATGAATGGGGCAATCTTTATGCAATCCTTCCGGAGCCAGAAAAACATCCAGTTTTTCGCAAAGTCAATTTGCCTGGGTATCAATCAGATCAAGCTCCTCTCATTACAAAAGACAGAATTGCCAAGATTATTGAAGAATTGCATCAAGAAAAAAAGGCATAAAAACAAGCCTGTCTATCCAATAGGCAGGCCTGTTTTTTGTGTTTTATTTATTAAAGAATTTCAGATAGCTTTCGTATCCTTCTTCTTTCAGCTTATCTTTCGGCACAAACCGCAGCGCCGCTGAATTTATGCAGTAACGAAGCCCGCTTGGCCCCGGCCCATCATTAAATACATGGCCAAGATGAGAATCCGCAGTACGGCTTCTCACTTCTGTGCGAATCATGCCGTGGCTCGTGTCTAGTTTTTCTTCCACTTCTTCTTCTTCAACCGGCTTTGTAAAGCTTGGCCAGCCGCAGTGGGAATCAAATTTATCCTTGGATGTAAACAACGGCTTGCCTGACACAATGTCAACATACAGCCCTTCTTCCTTATGATTCCAATATTCATTTTGAAACGGCGGCTCCGTGCCGTTATTTTGCGTCACCTCATATTGCATGCGGTTTAGTGACTGAATTTTTTCTTCTTTATTGTTCGCCATTTATTTCGCCCCCCAATGCTCGCTGATAAATCCGGCACGTCCAGAACCTGTCCGGTAGCGCTGATAATGTCCTGGATTTTTTTTATAAAAATGCTGATGATAGCCCTCCGCTTCATAGAAAGGTTCAGCTTTTAAGATATCCGTTACAATCGGATCTTTAAATATTCCGCTTTCCGCCAGGCGCTGCTTGGAAGCTTCCGCAAGCACCTTTTGTGTATCATTATGATAAAAAATGGCTGCACGGTAGGAACTGCCGCGATCGGCAAACTGGCCGCCGGCATCTGTCGGGTCAATTTGCTGCCAAAATAATTCAAGCAGTTTTTCATAAGGGAACACATCAGGATTAAACGTGATTTGAACGGCTTCACGATGTCCTGTCGTTTCACTGCACACCTCTTCATACGTAGGGTTTTCAGTATGGCCGCCTGTATACCCAGACACCACTTTTTCAATTCCCGGCTGTTCGTCAAAAGGCTTAACCATACACCAAAAACAGCCTCCTGCAAATGTGGCGATTTCTTTTTTTTCAGACATACTGGTGCCTCCTTTGTTCATACGTGGTATTATTATATTATAGCATGTAAAAATAGAATGAAAATGATTCTGCTTCCCAATAAAATCTATAAGTTTTAAAGCAATATGCTTATGTAATGGAGGTTCACAAATTTGAAAGTAAGAACACAGATGATGTACGATATGGAAACTTTACTCCGTAAAGTCTTTAAACAAATACGCAATGAAATCAATGAGATTCTAGATAAAGAGCTGTCACGGAATGAATTCACCATTCTGCGGATCCTCAGTGAACAAGGGCCTAAAAAAGTCACCGAATTCGCGCCTATTTTAGAGGTATCGGCAAGCCACATTACGGCTGTAACCGATGCGCTGGTAGAAAAAGAATGGATTACGCGAATCAGATCGAAGGAAGACAGACGCATCATCCGCATTCATATCACTGAAGCGGGCGAAAAAGTCCTTCAGCATTTCAACGAGAAAAAAACGGAATATTTCTTTAAACGTTTTGACTGCTACAGTGATGCTGAACTCGCTACATTAATCGAGCTCTTCAGCAAACTTGATAAAAAACGATGAAAAAAAGCACATACCGCTATATATGGGTATGTGCTTTTCGCAGCGCCTCACTTATTTTCCAGTGAACAGTTTCATTGTTTTCCAGCGGCCGTATTAGTAATACAAAAACGCCGCACAGCTGCTTAATACAAAACTCATTCCAATTCCGAGCCCGATCCCTTTCTGTCCAAGCCAAGCTGAACATAGAGCTGTAAAAGGATATCTCAAAACCCAAAACGAAATCAAATTTAAAACCAGAACCTGCAGCATCGCTCCCGAAGCTCTGACGATTCCGTTCAGGACGAAGTTAATCCCAATAAAAGGATAGAAAAACGCGATCCACCGCAAATATTGTTCACCAAACGCAACCGCATCTGGCTCGCTGATAAATAACCTCATGAGGTATTTACCAAATACCCAAATCATAACAGCAATCACCAGCATGCAAGAAATAACAGCCATCACACCTAGCCTTGCAATCGTTCCCACTCTTTTATCGTTTCCGATTCCGATATTTTGCCCTGCCATACTGTTGACCGCCGTACCGGCAGCCATTGCTGGAAGCGTGATGATACTGTCGAGCCGCTGCACCGCGCCGAAGCCCGATACCACATGCTCCCCGTATGAGTTCACAACACTCATAATCGCCATCATTCCGCCTGTAATCACCATCATCTGCAAACCGGCTGGAATTCCGAGTTTCAAAATCAGCGCGGACTCTTCCCACTTGGGCACTCGCGGTATAGAGAACGGCACGAGCTTATGTTTGATGACATAGTACAATCCATACAGAAATGCAATGCCCTGTGACAAAATCGTCGAATAAGCAGCTCCCGCTATTCCCATGCGGAACACAGAAATAAAAAGCGGTGCCAACACTGTATTCAGCACAACGGCAAACGCGATAAACCGGAGAGGTGTCTTGCTGTCGCCGAGCGCCCGAAGCACAGTACTGATAAAGTTATAACCAAATAAAAATAAAATGCCGATAAATTGAATCTGTAAATAGGTCTCAGCAAGCGGTATCATTGACTCCGGTGTTTTCAGAAGACGAAGCAAGTGCTCTGACAGAAAAAAACCGGCCGCGCCGAATCCGATGCTTAGGCCTGTTAATAAAACGACAAAAGCGTTAATATACGACTTCATTCCTTTTTCATCGTCTTTACCCTTTTGCTGTGACAAAATGGTTAACGTCGCATTGTTAAGACCCAAAATAAAAGACAGTACTGTTAAAACAATCGTGCTTGATACCGCAGCTGCCCCTAGAGCCTTTGCCCCCAATAAATTGCCGATCCACAAACTGTCTATCAATTGAAAGGAAACCTGCAAGGCGTTTCCGAGCATAATAGGTGTTGAAAACAGCACAAGCTGTTTCAGCACGTTCCCCTGTGTAAAATCATATGCTTTCATTTTTTCTCCTTGTGTTATCAAATTTTCGTCAAACCGCACGAAAAAAGAGACGTTGTTTCATGTCTCTTTTTTCATGATTTATCGGTTTTTTTCCGGTCTCTCATACCGAATGTAAACACCATCACGCTTAGGAACAAGGCACAATAGGAAATGTTCAAATACGTTTGATCCATATCTTCAGCGGCTAGATGATGATATGCAAGCCAGCCGAAATACAGGGAAAATGTAAAGGATAATAAACTGAAATACTGGTAAATCCGTTTCATTTTCAGTCACCTCTATTGTTTAGGATGGTAATAGGAAAATTCAATTTCATCTTTTTCTAAATTTATTTTGTCCGCTTTGACATACATTCCATTCGCTAAAGGCATTTCTGACAGACGCACTTCGATGCTTTTATCGCCAGGATGAACGTGGACAAATGATGGCAATTCGTAAAAGCTATCCATATAATTTAACACAAAGCTAATTGGTATACTCAATTTCCCTAACGAAAATTTCGTGACATTCAGCTCCACATCGCCATTTTTTTTCACGCTCGGTTCAAAAGCGACAAACGCATCAATCGACGTGGAAAAGGCCTTGATTTTCCCTGCGACATGAACATCATCACTAATATCTACTTTATAATCAAGCTTGGTTGATGCTTTGTCGTTTAAATATGAGTTGACAAACGCAGCTAATGATTCTTTTGTGCTTGTCACTTGAAATCCATATTCGCTCTCAGCTGAATCCTTCACCTGGGCTTGTTCTCCCGGCATCATAACAAGTGCCATAAATCCAACGGCGAGGATAATATTAATTGCAAGCAATATAAAAAATAGTCGTTTCCACTTATTCATGTGTCACCCTACTCTTTCGGTAATCCTTCTTTTTTTATGGCTTGATAGACGCGTTTTGCAATGAGGGTATAACCCGTACCGTTAGGATGAAAATCATCTTCCTCAGAAATTCGGCTGCTGTCACTTTTTTGATTGAACAAGTCTGCGATATGAATGATCCTTGCATGTTTATCTTTTTTCAGCTCTTTTTCAGCAATATGGTTCCAATTAGTGACGACTCCGTTTATTTCACTTAATTCAGATAACGTAAACGTAAACGGATTATACATGCTGACATAAATCAGCTCAGCGTGATTATTCAGCTCCCGAATTTCAGAAATGATTTTTCCAAAACGCTTTTCATACGGCTTTTCCGCTTCCTGAAACGGTTCAACGGTTAATTGAAGAAAGTTTTGGCGAAGGACTTTCATCAGATCGTTACCGCCAATGGTAAAAAAGACATAATCTGCGTCCTTTATGCCTTTTTGAACCTTTTTATCTTTTAATTTCTCTAATAAATCATCCGAACGGTTCCCTTTCACGGCATAATTTTTTACGACTACCGTTTTGACTTGCTTTTCTGAACGGATGGAATCTGCCACCTTGCCGACATATCCCTTTCCGTCGGGATCTCCGATTCCTTCTGTCAGCGAATCTCCGACAGCCGCAATGACAATGTCCTCTTTCATTTTCGGTTCATGAGCTTTTTGTTTTCCCTCAGATGCTGTACGTATATTCGTACAAGCAGTAAGAAGCAAAATCAAACCGACCATGATTGAAAAAATGCGCAGCTTCAATCTTGTTGCTCCTTCCCATTCTACTAGTGGAAAGTGTATCATGTTTTAGAAGATTTGCAAATGCATAGTCTTCTAGCTTACTTGAGTGTACTGGCTGACTTCACATCGGCGATAATATCATCGTACGGTGTATTTTCCACTCCATTGTAATCTTTCAGCACCTTGCCGTCCGGGCCTACCAAATAAAAAGAAGATTGATGAATGACTTGGTCCTCTCCCTCCGGTTTCTTCACAATCGCTTTAAAGCTCTTAAGCGCGAACGCCTCAATATCACTCTGGCTGTAACCCGTGAGGAAATCCCAATTATCAAAGGATAATGGATAATTTGCGGCGAATTTCTTCAGCTGCTTCGGCTTATCGTTTTCTGGATCAACACTAAACGATACGATGCGGACATCTATATTCTCGGCTTTCAGTTTTTTTTGCAGATCTGTCATATGAGCCGTCATCGGCGGACATACCGTTTCACAATTGGTAAAAATAAAATCTGCCAGCCATACTTCTCCTTTTAAACTCTCTAAAGAAACGTTCTTGCCGTCTTGATTTTGAAATGTAAAAGGCTCCACCTCGTAATTGAGCGGATCTTTAATCTGTTGTCCCCCGCAGGCACACAAAAGCAGAAAAAACAGCCCTGCCATTACACCTTTGATAACCTTCATGACATTCACCCTCTCCAGCCAGCGTAAAAGCGCTTTCTAAAATTGTCCTTACTTGCTGTGTCCCATGCTTGTATTCGATACTGGGCAAAAAAATCCTGCATGCCTCCCATTCACTGATTCAAAGGGGGACATACAGGTATAAACGGCATATTACGCGTTGTGCTTTAACACCTCTTGATGAAAAACAGCCTGATAATCTGTCCATTTCATCTGGCGCTTCATATAATGTCGGAAAGAATACACTTTTGCCCTGCTGTTTGATGAAAACACTTCTTTTAAGTAGAATTGCAAATGGTGATGTAACATAAAGAAATAGTGCTCATCTTCCTTTAATACAGGTATTTCTGTCACTTTCACCTGAATCCCGTCACTGCGTTTGAACTCTAGGCTTTTGAGTAACAAGCTATCAATCCTCTTTTTTGTTTTTCTTCTATTATATACAATGCCAGCCGGACTGTCTGTCATTTTGCGCGGTTGTGTAAAAAAATTAGATCAGCAAATGGAACAGGTCCTCATCCTTATTCACCTCTACATAATGAAGCGGTTTTCTGTTCATCCGTTCAATCAGCGGCCCATAGTCGGCCTTGTTCTGCAGTTCGATGCCGACAAGAGCAGGTCCGTTGCTTTTATTATTTTTCTTCGTATATTCAAATCTTGTAATATCATCATTAGGTCCGAGAACTTCGTCAAGAAATTCGCGGAGCGCCCCCGCTCTTTGCGGAAAATTGACGATAAAATAATGCTGAAGCCCTTCAAAAATCAAGGACCGCTCCTTCATTTCCTGCATTCTTCCGATATCGTTATTGCCCCCGCTGACCACACATACCACATTTTTGCCTTTAATTTCATCTTTGTACAAATCAAGCGCTGCGACAGAAAGAGCTCCAGCCGGTTCAGCAACTATCGCACATTCGTTATATAATTCAAGAATGGATGTACATACTTTTCCTTCAGGCACAAGGAGGATGTCATCAACGACATATTCCAGCGTTTGGAACGTTTCCTCACCAATTTTTTTAACTGCTGCTCCATCTACAAACTTATCAATTTTATCAAGTGTGACGACATGCCCAGCTTTGTTTGATTCAAAATAGGATGCCGCTCCCGCCGGCTCAACAGCAATTACTTTTGTATCAGGAGACACATTTTTCAAATATGTACCTACTCCTGAGAGAAGCCCGCCTCCTCCGACACTTGCAAAAAGAAAATGGGGTTCTGTATCAATGTCGTTTAAGATTTCGACTGCCAACGTTCCCTGTCCGGCCATCACATCCGGATCATCGAACGGATGGATAAACGTCCGGGATTCCGCCTCACAGCATTCAACAGCGCTTTTATACGCATCGTCAAACGTATCACCTGTCAAAATAATATCGATAAACCCTTTACCGAATAGTTCAACTTGAGATACTTTTTGTTTCGGTGTAGTGGACGGCATAAAAATTTTCCCGTGAATGCCGAGATGCTTACACGAGAACGCCACACCTTGAGCGTGGTTTCCGGCACTTGCACACACAACTCCGTTCTCAGTCTGCTCGCTGGAAAGCTGTTTGATTTTATGATAAGCCCCTCTGAGCTTAAAAGATCTGACAACTTGCAAGTCTTCACGTTTCAAATAGATATTGCATTCATATCTCTCAGAGAGTCTATCATTCCTTTGCAATGGTGTGTGAATGACAACGTCCTTCACGTTTTGATGAGCCTTCAAAATGTCTTTCACTTGGATGAGAGAGTTTTCTTTAAGCAACGGTTTCATGTACAGATTCCTTTCTTGTTTTAAATCCCTATTTAATATGCCATTATAACACGAATATTCAAAAAATAAGACAATTAATTTTTTAATAATTTTAAAAAGTACTGACTATCTCCACTATATCTTGTCGTTACACCTGCTTCACCAAGGCCTAAGAAAAAAGATGACCGTAAATAAAACGTGTTTTCAGCCAAAAGGCATGTTATAATAAAACCAATTAGAACCAAAAGGAGCCAATTGATGAATACCGCACCAATACCTAACACATTTCAACATCTCATCGGAGAACATCAAACATTTCTAGAAACGAAGCGAATCGCCAAGCAGTTCTCACGATCAGAGCTTCCTGTCCTGATAACAGGAAAAATCGGAACAGGAAAAGATCTTTTCGCACAAGCAATACACCAGGGCTCTTCGAGATACAGCGAACCTTTTATCAGCGTCAATTGCAGTACCCATTCGGAAGAAAGCCTTATGCGTGAGCTTTTTGGTCCTAACGGAAACTCAGGTGTCTTTCAAGAAACGGCTCGAGGAACCCTTTTTCTTGATGAAATATGGCGCATGCCTACCTCTGTACAAGCTCAGCTGTTAAAAGTGCTTGATTCAGACACGGAGAAACCGAGAATCATCTGTGCTTCCGCAGATGGATGCGCAGACTATACATTCAGGCAAGACTTATTTTACAGACTAAGTATCTTAACGCTCACACTGCCCGAACTGTCTGAACGAAAAAGCGATATACCGCTTTTGACACAATATTTTCTCTCAAATTCCGGTCAGCAATTGTTAATTGACCCCTCAGTCTTTTCGATGCTGGAGCAACACACATATGAAGGCAATGTCAGGGAGTTAAAAAACGCCGCAGATTATATGGCGACAGTCGCAACCGGAGGAACGATTCATCCATATGACCTGCCTCCATATATTAGGGGTGCAATAGACGGAAAAGAGAAGAAAAAAGCAAAGCTGCTGACTTTAATGGAAAAAGCCGAGTTTTTGTTTATTTTGGAAACAATAAAAGCGTTAAACGAAAAAGGAGAACCAGCCAGCAGACGGATCATTTCGGAACACAGCAAAAACACCCAAACCTCGTTATCTCCGCAGCAGGTCAGAAGCCGTCTCGATTATTTGGAGAAAAAAGATTATGTCACAAAAAGCCGAGGACGCGCCGGCACTAAAATTACTTTAGAGGGTTTAAGCTTTTTAGAAACGCTGAAAAATCAAATGATCTAACGATCGAAAGGAGAATGCACTTGTTTACAATTAAAGAAGAAATCGCGAATGCGATAACACACGGGATCGGTGTGATCTTATCCATACCAGCATTAGTGTTTTTGATCATATTTGCAGCTCATTACGGATCTGCATGGGACATAGTCAGCTTTACAATATTCGGTGTCTCTATGCTGCTATTATATTTGAGCTCCACATTGCTTCACAGTATCACACATAAAAAGACGAAGGATATTTTGGAGATTATTGATCATAGCGCCATTTACGTACTCATTGCCGGAACCTATACGCCTTTTTTGCTGGGGCCGCTGAAAGGCACACTTGGCTTCACCCTGCTGGTTATCGTTTGGTCTCTTGCCCTAGGAGGAATCGTTTTTAAAATATTCTTCGTGAAACGGTTTATTCTATTGTCAACCTTAGTGTATTTGATTATGGGATGGCTGATGATTATCGCGGTTAAACCTTTATACGCTTCACTAAGCGGAGCGGGATTCAGCCTTCTTTTTCTCGGCGGCATTTTATACTCTGTCGGAACCATCTTTTATATTTGGAAAAAGATCCCCTTCCATCACGCCATTTGGCACAGCTTTGTATTAGGCGGAAGCGCTGCGATGTTTTTCTGTGTGTTGTTTTATTGTGTGAAGGTGCCGTTTATTTCGTAACAGAAAAGCGCAGTCTTTAAGACTGCGCTTTTTCATGCACGTAATTGTTTTTCATTTGTAGGTATAAAAGCTTTTGAAAAGGACAATTCAATGTCTGCTGGTTTTAAACGTTTAAAAAACGATCCCTTTTGCAAGTCATCTGTTCCTTTCGTCTCCACCATCACCAACGGAAGATGATAGCGGAACGCAAGCTCTACAGGATCTATAGAACCGTCTAATGAAAGAATCAGGCTCTGTCCTTTTTCCAGCTGTTTCGTCACATCTTCATATACCTTTTCTGAATCGCCGTCTGAAATCACATCCATCCGATCTAGCCATTGCCCGATAAAAGGCAAGCGAAACACTTTTGGATTGGCAATAAAACCGGCCGGTTCTTCAATATATCCAGCAATTAAGGCCAGTTCAGCCAAACGCAAACGAGGATGCACATACAAAACAGGACCGCGCGGTATTGGTTCAGGCTGATTAATCGTCACAACTGAACCGGTGATGCCGATACAGCCTTCCAAAAACGCCTTCGGCTGCTCGTAGACAAGGGTCATCTGTTTTTTGTATGACAGACGTGGATCAAGCATCCTTTGATTAAATAATTGTTTCATATTTTTTAACAGCATATACACAATATAAACCACTAGCAAGCTGTAACGAACCAATTAAAATCCTCCCGCTTCAGAAGAATTCTTTTTTTCATACACTAGAAATTCATAATCGTATGGGTTTTTTTCGTCCTTGATCCCCCGCTCAGAAGAAACCAGTTTCCAATTGATTTCGTCAAATTCTGGGAAGTGGCGGTCACCCTCAAACTCGTGATGAATTTTCGTCATATACAATCTGTCCGCATAAGGGAACAGCGCAGTATAAAGCTGAGCCCCTCCGATCA
This sequence comes from Bacillus sp. C28GYM-DRY-1, assembly GCF_030519405.1. NCBI lineage: Bacteria > Bacillati > Bacillota > Bacilli > Caryophanales > Bacillaceae > Bacillus > Bacillus sp. C28GYM-DRY-1. The sequence goes on along the minus strand of NZ_JAUMKF010000017.1, from coordinate 47,495 downwards.
CAAAGCATTCGCCAGAGCCTGAACAAATGTCCAAAACATCCCTTAACGAACTGACAACCGTGCATCCCGGAAATTCTGAAGCCGGAGCTGATGTGACGACAATATTTTTCCGGTTCGGAAGCGGACGTCCAATCGATTCATATGTTTTCCGGCCCATAATGATTGAATGGCCCGATGTTACTTTTTTAAAGTACGCAAGATCATTGGGCAAATGCCACGGCAAATCATTGTCTTTGCCGATCAGCCTGTTGGCATCCATCGCAAAAATGAACGAAATCATACGCTGACCGCTCCTTTAATATGAGGGTGCGGATCATAATCCTCTATGATAAAATCCTCAAATGTAAAGTTGAAAATAGAATCAATTTCTCTGGCGAAACGAAGCTTCGGCAGCGGGCGCACATCTCTTGTCAGCTGCAAATTGACCTGTTCAATATGATTTTGATAAATATGGACATCGCCAAATGTATGAATAAACTCGCCCGGTTCAAGCCCAGTCACATGAGCAATCATCATGGTTAACAGGGCATAAGAAGCAATATTAAACGGCACACCGAGGAAAACATCAGCAGAGCGTTGATACAGCTGACAGGACAGCTTGCCATCAGACACGTAGAATTGGAACAGGCAATGACACGGCGGCAATGCCATTTTATCAATTTCACCAACATTCCATGCGTTCACGATTAAGCGTCTGGAGTTCGGATTTGTCTTAATATCTTCAATAAGGCGGGAAATTTGATCTACGGTTTCCCCGTCAGCTCCCCGCCAAGAACGCCATTGTGAACCGTATACAGGTCCGAGTTCACCATTTTCATCAGCCCACTCATTCCAGATTCGTACTCCGTTTTCCTGCAGATATCGTACATTAGTATCTCCTTTTAAAAACCATAGCAGCTCATGCGCAATTGATCTAAAGTGGAGTTTTTTTGTGGTCAGCATCGGAAAGCCTTCCTGTAAATGAAATCTCATTTGATACCCGAAGGTGCTGATTGTTCCGGTCCCTGTCCGGTCTCCCTTTTTTTCGCCATGCTCTAATACATGTCTGCATAAATCCCTATACTGTTTCATTTTTTTCATCCTTTAAAAGTAGTCTTCTAGTAGTGTAACACAATAAAAAAATCATTTCTGAACCAGAAATGATTTTTTTATTGTCAGCTGATGACAGGTTTTTCATCCTGTTCTTTTTCTTCGTCTTGCAGATCCTGATGCGTATGAGCAATTCTGCTCGCCGCTGCTGCCGCAAGGGCTGCCACAATATCATCCAAAAAGGTATGAATACCGTCTGTACTTTCATCAAGTTCCTTAATGATTCCAACCTTCTCTTTATCCAAATAACCGAAGTTGGTCAAGCCTATCGATCCGTACACATTAACGATAGAAAGAGGGATAATTTCATCTATGCCATAAAGCGGTTCATCCGTTTCGACAAGGTGCTGCAGCGGTTCCGGAAGAAGTTTCTGCTCAGCGAGCTGATCAAGCGCAAGACCTGTTAAAACAGCATGAATAATTTCACGTTTGTTCAGCACCTTATCTACGTTCTCCATACATACACTGAGCGGAAGATTTGGATTGTATTTTTCCTGAAGTTTTTGAACAATCCGCGCAATATCTTCTAACATAACGCCCCGTTTATTTAGCATATCTTTTGTTATATCGACCATTTCATTCATTGTGTACTTCTTCATGTCATGGCATCTCCTTTACGCACTCATCCAGTTGGGAGGCGTGTTGCGGTCCCAGTAAATGCTCCCAAGCTCATGATGTGATTGAAATCCATCTTCTGCTGTATGATAGTGAAAATTAAACCAGTAGCCGTCGTGGGGCGGGTGGTCTCTTCGCACATGAAATCTGATGAGGTCTTCTCCAGTCGTCCGATTGTAAACGTTGAACATTTTTTCCGTTTTGCCCGCTGAAGGCATGCTGGAAATTACGACATCTTGATACGACTCATCATCTTGCAATGTTGCTAAATAATCACTAATCACGTTTTCAATTTGCGGCAGGATCTCTTTCCGATAGTCATCCTCAATGACCGGAGCGATTTTGCTGCCGAATTTCAAAAAGGACTGATCCTCAGCACTATCGAGGAGCTGTTCCTTGTACGATTGAAAAAGCAGTTCAGGGTCTTGCCTGTCTTCCAACTCATTATCATCGTACAGATCATGCTCATCATAAAAAGCGGTGTAATCATTCTGCTCAAGACTGCTCGGCTGTCCGGAGGGCTTGTCCGCCATAAGAGCAGCCGGAGGAGATACGAGCCCGAAGGTTACAATGGTAAATAAAACTACAAGAGTCTTTCTCATCCACAATTTCATGACTGCTTATTCCTCTCTATTTTATTGTCATATTTCTCTTATTTTAGCACACCCGAAACATGCAAGTCATGTATGATATGAAACTGATATGCAAATTAGGAGATTCGTTGCTTTGCGGTTTGTGTAATAACGCTTACAATATTCTATGAAAGGAGGCATCCGCATGATTGACGCTCTGTTTGCCACAGTTTCACTCTTAACATTGTTATACTTTGTCGTCATGGAAGTCACCGATTAACAGAAAGCCCGTGATATCAATCACGGGCTTGTTTTGCTTGCGGCTTGAATAACGCCATAATGGAACAATGCTGTTTTTCTTTTCATGACGTTAAAACCAAACTGTTCAAATCGCGGGCTTTTCCAGTGGTCTTTTAGCACAACACTTTTTCTGGCAGCGCGCACCGCTTCTTTGATACACCCTTCATCCAAAACTGAGTCCTCTGCCAAATCCCGTAAAGGCGCGATACCGTCAGACGACTCTACAGGCTCATGAAACATTGGATCAAAATAAACCACATCAACAGAGTTGTTAGGAAGCTGCTTGATGTATTCAAAGCAATCACCATTCTTCACTTGAATTCTTCTCATTGCAGCCTGAAGCTCTTCTATGCCTGTTTCCCATGAATGCAGTCCCGCCCTCACCAAAACGGACACAAGATGGTTTTTTTCAATCCCAATCACAGAACCCGTTTTGCCTACTGCCATACTTGCGATAATGGCGTCAGAACCTAGTCCGAGTGTGCAATCTAAAAATGTGTCCCCTTCCGATAAACCAGCTGCCCGAAGCATCGGCTCCTGCTCCCCCCGTATGAAGCGTTTAGCTCTGAACATCGCTGTATTCGGGTGAAAAAAGAATTTTGCGCCTTGTTTCGTATAAAGTTCAAACCGTTCTTTGCCGACCACTAGTAAATTACGTTCAGCTGACTTCAGCAGGTTTTCAACCGTTTGTTTATTTCGGCCGCAAAATGGCATATTCAGCTCTTTTGAAAGCTGCTTTGCGGTTTTTATGGTATGTTCAGACGGTCTATAGCTTGTTGTTATCATCTTCAGTACTCCTAAAAAGAAAATGCCCGGAAAACGGGCATTTAGCAGTGTGCATCAAAGGCAGCGGTCAAATTTTTCATAATCTCTTCCATATCATGTCCTTCAATTTCATGGCGTGGAATAAAATGTACGACTTCTTTGCCTTTCAAAAGAGCCATTGATGGTGAAGAAGGCTCCTGGCCAGTAAAATACTCACGCATTTTTGCAGTAGCTTCTTTATCTTGGCCCGCAAATACAGTCACCGTATTGTCAGGTGTTTTGTCATGCTGGAGGACTGCCTGTGTTGCCGCAGGACGTGCAAGGCCTGCCGCACAGCCGCACACAGAGTTAACGACTACAAGTGTTGTGCCCTCTGCCTTTTCCATAAAGTTTTCTACTTCTTCCGCTGTTGTTAATTCATCAAAACCTGCCCCAGTCAGTTCACGGCGCATCGGTACGACAAGCTGGCGCATGTATTCTTCATAAGCCATTGACATAAAAAAAGCCCCCTCTATTATCCTTCATCTGAAGTAAGGATACTATAGAGAGGGCCGGATTTCAAATGTTCACGCCTTAAAATAGAAGAAAGAGTTCCCCGTTGTCTAGATTTTCATGATACCGCCGGTGTTGGCGCTTGTCACAAGTTTAGAATAACGTGCCAAGTAGCCGGTTTTTACTTTCGGTTCAAACCCTTTCCAGTTGGCTTTTCGTTTTTCCCATTCTTCTTCAGGCACTTGTACATCCAAAATGCGTTTTTCAATATCAACGATGATATGGTCTCCGTTTTCAACAAAGGCAAGCGGTCCTCCCTCTGCGGCCTCTGGTGATACGTGACCGATTGAGAGACCTCGGGAGGCTCCGGAAAAACGTCCGTCTGTAATCAATGCCACTTTTGGGCCAAGCCCCATTCCAACAATTTGGGATGTAGGCGCAAGCATTTCCGGCATGCCAGGGCCGCCTTTTGGTCCTTCGTATCGGATGATGACAACGTCGCCTTCTTTTACTTTCCGGTTGATAATGCCATCAAGTGCCTCATCCTGAGAATCAAATACGACAGCCGGCCCTTCGTGTCTTGTAATACCGTTTTGTACGCCGCCTGTTTTAATGATAGCGCCGTCTGGAGCCAGATTACCGAATAAAACAGCAAGGCCGCCCTTTTCAGTGAATGGTTGTTCCAGCGGATGGATGACGTCATAATCCTTTACTTCATGTCCAGCAATGGTTTCTCCAAGTGTTTTTCCTGTAACAGTCAGCGCGTCCAAATGAAGCGCTCCTTCTTTCTTGGAAAGCTCATTCAGCGCCGCTGACACACCGCCTGCTTCATGAAGATCTTCAATAAACACATCAGATGCAGGCGCCAGCTTGGCCAAGTGCGGTACGCGCTCAGCAACTTCGTTAATGCGTTCTAAAGAGTAATCAACGCCGGCCTCGTTTGCAAGGGCAAGCGTATGAAGAACGGTATTAGTCGAACCGCCGAGCGCCATATCGAGTGCAAACGCGTTATCAATCGCTTTTACAGTGACGATATCACGCGGTTTGATATCTTTGCGAATGGTTTCCATTAATTGCGTAGCAGACTTTCTGACAAACTCTTTGCGTTCCGGTGATGTCGCGAGAATGGTTCCGTTACCCGGCAAAGCAAGTCCAAGTGCTTCGGACAGGCAGTTCATTGAATTTGCCGTAAACATGCCAGAGCAAGACCCACATGTTGGACATCCGAACTGCTCTAATTCTTGAAGTTCGTTTTCGTTGATTTTTCCTGCTTGGTAAGCGCCTACCCCTTCGAAAACTGAGGAAAGGGAGATTTTCCGTCCGTCACTTGTTCTTCCTGCCGCCATCGGCCCGCCGCTGACAAAAATCGTCGGAATGTTGATGCGCATTGCCGCCATGAGCATTCCAGGTGTGATTTTGTCGCAGTTCGGTATACAGACCATTCCGTCAAACCAGTGTGCGGATACAACCGTTTCCACAGAGTCAGCGATGATTTCACGGCTCGGCAATGAATATCTCATACCGATATGCCCCATCGCGATGCCATCATCTACTCCGATGGTATTAAATTCAAACGGTACGCCCCCAGCTTCTCTAATTGCTTCTTTTACGATTTTCCCAAACTCCTGCAAGTGAACATGACCGGGAACGATATCAATGTATGAATTACAAACCGCAATAAACGGCTTGCCGAAATCCTCTTCTTTTACACCTGCTGCTCGAAGCAAACTGCGGTGCGGAGCTCTGTCGATTCCTTGTGTGATCATGTTACTGCGTAATTCTGCCATGGTGATCCTCCTAAACACTTTGAATTGTTGGATTGATTTTTATTTTAACAATTTTCAGTTTATTTTGGGCTGTTTTTGCAAAAAGATCAAATACAGGCCGCCCTCCCCTGGATTGTTTCTCTTATGTTTTTTTATATTTATATAACATTCTGTCGATCTGAACCCTCCAACTATTAATATTGTTACTTACTATATATAGTTTTTGCTCATTTTTCAACAATATTCGAAATAATTTTTATAAAAAGTGAATTCACATAAAAAAGGTGCATGAGCTGCACCCTTTTCTTGGTTTTATTCACCTTTTTTTCTACTCTCTGTCATTTGCTTCCAAACAGAACCTTTTGCTTCTTCTCCATGCTCAATACGTTCAAGCGCCATTTTCACTTGTAGGCTGACCTCAAATTCCGGATCGTCTTCGGCAGCGCGCAAAGCTTCAATTGCACTTTCATCGCCGACCTCGTACAGGAACATAGCCGCACGCCAGCGGACAAGCTTGCTGGAGTCGCTTAACGACTTAATCATAGCAGGAATGGCTTGAGGGTCGCCGATATCTGACAGGCAGTCTCCAGCCGTTCTTCTGACTGATACAGCTTTGTCCTCAAGTGCTTTATACAATAGAGGAAGAACATCAGGTGTTTCAATCATTCCTAAGTATACAACAGCCTGTCTTCTGATGGACACCTTGGGATCATCTAATGCCTTCTGTAAAACCGGGATATCCTCCTCTTTCGGATCCATCTGTTCCAGATGTGCATAACGATTTTTCCAGTCCTCATCATCCAGCATGTCGAGCGTTACTTTATACGCTTTGCGTTGTACAGCTTGTTTTGCTTCGCCCTTTCCTTGAGCGGCTGCTTCTGTCAGCCGTTTCAAACGTTCATCACTGTATGCGGCCTGAAGCTCTTCTGTCACGTCGTGACCAATTTCATTAAAGTCGCCGAATCTAACGCCTTGTTCTTTCCAGGCCCGCTCAAACACAACATTTGAGGCTTCAGATCTGAGTTTTAAGATCGCCTGCTGAAAGCGTTCAGGTAAACCGAAGCGCTCTTCCCGCTCTCCATCCGTCAATTTGACCTGCATAGGAATGCCGCTGAACATCTGCACAAAAACTTTTACCTCTCCAAAAGACTCTTGGTCTTTGCGGTTTCCTTCCGCGCTTTCAGCACTTTCCATCCCAAATGCAGTGCGGACTTGCGGTAAAATGTCTTTCCAGTCGTATCTTGCGTTCCGTTCAACAGCAAGAAAGTCAGCAACGTGGTACACCCCTTTAACCCCTTCAATTTTAAGGATTTCAGATATAACAAGCGGTGCGCCTTCTGCTTGATCCGGTTTATAGTTATTGCTTTTTCCCGCCGGAAGCTCTTCTGTTAAGATAACCTTCATTGTATTCGGGCTTGGCGTAGGTTCAATTGATTTTATCTTCATGATTGTCCTCCTATAGCATATCTGTGACTTATTCTATCATAGTCGCCCCATGCCTTCTATTACGACGTATGTCTTTTTCTAATTGATGGATAAACCGAAGCATAAAATCGTGTCTTTCTTCTGCCAGTTCCCGTGCAGTGTCTGTATTCATCATATCTTTCAGCCGCAGCAGCTTATGAAAAAAATGTTCGTAGGCGCTTTGCTCATCTCCATAAAGGCCGTGCCCTTTTGCGCCTGCAAACATAAAAGCTCTGGCAATACCAACTGCACCGATCGCATCAAGCCTGTCAGCGTCCTGTACGACCTTTCCCTCAATGGAGAGCGGCTCCCCCTCAAGCTTCTCCCTGTCCCGAAAGGACATCTTTGTGATGATGTCAGTCACTTTGTCAGCATCCTCTTTTCTAATTCCGAAAATAACAAGCTGATCATTTACTTCGCTCAAAGAAAGCCTGACCGTATCAGGAAGTTTGACATCAATTAAATCATGAACCAACGCCGCAGTTTCAACGATGAACAAATTCGCGTTTTCCTTTTCTCCAATATACACAGCAAAATTTGCAACTCTTGATACATGTAGCCAATCATGTCCAGAACTTTCGCCTGTTAAGACAGATTGCACCCATGTCCTGATTTGGTCTGACTGCTTCAATTCCTGCATAAAAACACCTCTTTATTGCCCTAATAGCTCCATGATAACGTCTTCCAGCTCTCTCGGATTTGTATTTGGTGAATAGCGCCCAGCGATTTCTCCATTTCTGTCCACTATAAACTTCGTGAAATTCCACTTGATTGCCTTAGTTCCCAGCATTCCTTTCGCGTGCTCAGTCAAATACACAAACAGCGGATGTGCATCTTTTCCATTTACTTCTACTTTTGAAAACATAGGAAACGTAACACCGTAATTTGTTTCGCAAAAATCCTGTATGTCTGCCTCATCACCAGGCTCTTGATTCATAAATTGATTGCAGGGGAACCCTAAGATCTCCAAGCCCTCCTGCTGATATGTATCATATAATTCTTGAAGCTGCTTCAACTGGGGAGTAAACCCACATTTACTCGCTGTATTCACGATCATCAGTACCTTTCCGGCAAAAGGCTGAAGTGTCATGTCTTTCCCTGTTATTGTACGTACTCTCATATCATATATAGACATGTAAGTCCCTCCTATGTCCCTGCTGCTGATTATTTTACCTTTTTTATACCTCAATTCAAAATGCAAACATCATTTATCAGAACTCTTAGTGGTGAGCATCTGCTCATTATAATTTTTGTCGCTCATTTTTTATCTTATCATTCTATAAAACAATACAATTCCCTTCTGAGATACACCATGGAAAATCATTTCACTGTGAAACCAAAAGGCGTATCTATGCGTTTTATTTAAAGAGTTTTCTGTTGTTTCTCCCTCAACACTTATAGATAGATTGAAAATTGGCGTGAAAATTCCTATAATGAAGAAAATCAACGGGGAAATGATGGGGGTGGCACGTTGCCTATTAATATACCAACACACCTGCCGGCAAAACAGGTGCTTGAGAGTGAACATATATTTGTAATGGATGAAAGCAGAGCATTTCATCAGGATATCCGGCCGCAAAAAATTATCATATTGAATTTGATGCCGAAAAAAATCCAAACAGAGACTCAACTTCTCAGATTGCTTGGAAATTCTCCTTTACAGGTTCATTTTACATTTTTAATCCCAAGCACACACACGCCGAAAAATACTGCAAGAGAACACCTTGACGAATTTTACACGACTTTTTCCAATATCCGTCACAAGAAGTTTGACGGCATGATTATCACCGGTGCGCCGATCGAGCATTTGGCGTTTGAAGATGTTTCATATTGGGAGGAGCTCAAAGAGATCATGGAGTGGAGCAAAACAAATGTCACTTCAACCTTGCATATTTGTTGGGGCGCTCAAGCAGGTTTGTATTACCATTACGGAGTTGAAAAAATTCAAACGCCGAAAAAAATCTTCGGTGTGTTCGAACATACAGTTCTTGCAAAACACGAAAGATTGGTAAGAGGTTTTGACGAGCTATACTACGTGCCGCATTCCCGGCATACAGATATAAATATGGAGCAGCTTCAAGCAGTGTCCGAGTTAAATATTCTTACCGCATCGAAGGAAGCTGGGGTTTGCTTAATTGTGTCTAAAGACGAAAAACAAGTCTTTTTAACAGGGCACCCTGAATATGATACAAATACGCTTCTTCAAGAGTATGAAAGGGATCTTGAACGAAACCTTTCTACTGTCGAGCCGCCTAAACATTATTTTGCAGAAGACAGCAAAGAGCCTGTGAATCGCTGGAAAGCGCATGCGACATTATTGTTTATGAACTGGCTGAATTATTACGTTTACCAAGAAACTCCTTATGAATGGGACTAATTTTTCTTTTTAGTGATACGCTGAGCAAAAAATATGATAAAATACATCTGATTCAGTATGCGTATAACAAAAATTAAAAATAATGGAATCCAAATCTTTTAAAATTAGCTTAATTTTTTCACTGCATTAATAATTCGATTATGTATTTGTGTTATGTTTATGTATAGACAATAACTCCTTACGATGCATGAAGCTTGCTTGTTGTTGATTACATTGAGGTGAATTTACTTGAATACCAATAAAAGAGTGTTAATTTTGACTGCAAATTACGGAAATGGACATGTGCAGGTAGCCAAAACGCTTTATGAGCAATGTGTACGTCTCGGCTTTCAGCATGTAACAGTTTCTAATTTGTACCAAGAGTCAAATCCGATTGTTTCAGAGGTAACTCAGTACCTTTATTTAAAAAGCTTCTCAATCGGGAAACAGTTTTATCGTTTGTTTTATTACGGAGTTGACAAAATCTATAATAAACGTAAATTTAATATTTACTTTAAAATGGGCAATAAACGATTGGGCGAACTTGTCGATGAACATCAGCCCGATATTATTATTAATACATTTCCGATGATCGTCGTGCCGGAATACAGACGCCGAACAGGGAGAGTCATCCCTACTTTCAACGTCATGACTGATTTTTGCCTTCATAAAATTTGGGTTCACGAAAACGTGGATAAATATTATGTGGCAACAGATTATGTGAAGGAAAAACTGCTGGAGATTGGCACTCATCCAAGCAATGTAAAAATCACCGGTATTCCAATCAGGCCGCAATTTGAAGAATCTATGCCGGTGGAACCGATATATAAAAAGTATAATCTTTCACCAAACAAAAAAGTGCTTCTGATCATGGCAGGCGCCCACGGTGTATTAAAGAATGTAAAAGAGCTGTGTGAAAACCTTGTCAAAGATGACCATGTGCAAGTGGTTGTCGTGTGTGGAAGAAACACGGCTTTAAAAGAATCTTTAAGTGCGCTTGAAGCAGAGAACGGTGACAAATTAAAAGTTCTTGGCTATGTGGAGCGCATTGATGAGCTGTTCCGGATTACAGATTGCATGATAACAAAACCTGGAGGCATTACTTTGACAGAAGCAACTGCTATCGGTGTGCCTGTCATTCTGTACAAACCCGTGCCTGGCCAGGAAAAAGAAAATGCAAACTTCTTTGAAGATCGCGGAGCTGCGATCGTCGTGAACCGTCATGAAGAAATTCTCGAGTCAGTCACTTCCCTTCTCGCGGATGAAGATACGTTACAGCGTATGAAGAAAAACATTAAGGATCTTCATTTAGCAAACTCATCTGAAGTGATTTTAGAGGATATCCTGAAGGAATCAGAAATGATGACGGCCAAACAAAAAACCAGAGCGCTATCTTAATGATGTTTTTGGAGAGCATACGATTTTCGTGTGCTCTTTTAATTTAAATTTATCTATTTTTAAAAGCGGTTACATTTTTTTGTGAAACTTGCTCTTCTTTTGAAAATAAGCAGTTTCGAAACTTGACGCGTGCTCCCAGATGGTGTATAGTTGAACCATCATTTAACAATGAATCAGCGTTAAATGATGACAAAATTTTTTTTAGCACACAGGTGCTACAGTACTGGGAGGAATTAAGCAATATGCAAAACGGTAAAGTAAAATGGTTCAACAACGAAAAAGGATTCGGCTTCATTGAAGTTGAAGGCGGAGACGATGTATTTGTTCACTTCACAGCTATCGAAGGAGAAGGATACAAATCATTAGAAGAAGGACAAGAAGTTTCTTTTGAAATTGTCGAAGGTAATCGTGGACCTCAAGCTTCTAATGTTGTAAAACTCTAAACTCAATACATGATGATGAGATGACAAATAGAGGAGAGGCATTTGCCTCTCCTATTTGATTTTCATCTGGATTTCTATCGCCAAAATATTTTGTTTACACCTCTGTTCAATCTCTTCAACATGTTTTTCCATTGATGGCTTCCCTTTTTTCGCAATATCCGCCAGTTCTTCTAAATCACTGTATATTTCTATAAATGTTTTGTGAAGGATCGACTTCAAGTCTTTATCATCCATAGCTGCGTTCCCCTTCTCTGCCAAGATACCTCAAATAGTAAAACAGTCCTATTTATTCTGGTTCAATAGTTATATCGGCTTATTTTCATTTTATTTTCTATTTTAGTACATAAATTTTAAAAAAACTCTGCAAAATAATTGCGGAGGTGTTTGTTGTGAGTTTAGAATTTCATGATGAGGATCAGACTGGCTTTACGGATAAGCGGCAGCTGGAACTGGCGGTGGAAACAGCGCAGAAAACGACAGGAGCCGCAACGAGAGGCCAAAGCACAACATTGGTCGATTCCGCATACCAAGCCATTGAGGATGCAAGAGAACTGTCACAATCTGAAGAGCTGGCAGCTCTCGATGATCCTGAATTTGTCCATCAGCAACAGCAGCTGCTGGATGACAGCCAGCATCAGCTTGATGAATTTAAAGAATAAAAAACCGCAGCTTCTGCGGTTTTTTATTCTTTAGTGATTGGTTAAGACATCTCCGTATGCTTTCAGCTTTTCACCAACCGTACATTTATTAATACAAAATGAATGCGCATAGGTTTTGCCAAATTCCTTGCGAAACTGCTTCTTAATAAAACAGTCCTTGCAATATTCATCGTGCAGTTCTGTCAGTTCTTTAAAGATCATTTTCTTATCCAAGATCGTCATCTCCGTTACGGTCTAATTTCGTGTGGCTTTCTACAAATTGATGGGATAGAATTTTTTTAGCGAGCCCGTCAGCTTCCTGGTTGTCTTTCCGCTGTATGGTTTCGTAGGTTGGAGTAAGCTTCAGCGATTCAAGGAGTGCTTCTATTTTGTCCAGCCATTCATTATGAGACGGATCATAGCAAGGCCAGCTGCCGTCAAGCTGATTCAGCACAACAAGGGAGTCTCCTTTGATCGTAATTGAATTTCTGCTTGCCCCAAGCTCTCTAACTTCTCTTATTGCTTCATACAGCGCCGCGTATTCAGCTTCATTATTGGTTTTCAGCCGAAAGCTTTTATTTTTTCTCAAACGATGCCGGATTCCTCCCAATGAATAATAAATGACGATTCCGAGTCCGGCCAGTTCACTCTCCTTATCGAAACTGCCATCAAAATAAACAGTAATGTCATCAGGCTCCTGAGCAAGCTCCTCTGTCAGCTTTTCCAATTCCTTCAGCGACCAGCTGCCGCCTTTCTCGTCTTCAAACAAGAGTTCTTTCATGTATGGAAAACGGCCAAGCTCTCTGGCGAGCATCCGCGCTTGCTGTGCTGTCAGCCAGTCTTCGCCCAAAAATGAGACCGATCCCGTCCCTTTCGCTTCTATTTTCATATGCGGTCTGAGCTTCATTACAATCACCCTTACCATTCATTAGTTGCCGGGCTTGTGCTATAATCAAACCAATCTCCTAACCCGGAAAGGAAGCATTTTCATTTTGTTTAATAATTCATTTTGGATCATTTTTGCGATCATTCATTTTATCATTGTTCTTTTATTTTATAAAGGATTTGGCAAAATGGGACTATTTGTTTGGATCGGTTTTGCGACAGTCTGTGCCAACCTTCAAGTCGTAAAAACAGTCGAACTGTATGGCTTAACAGCAACGCTCGGGAATGTGATGTACGGCACAATCTTTTTTGCGACAGATGTGCTGAATGAAAAATACGGACCAGCTGAAGCCAAAAAAGCAGTATGGCTGGGATTCTCAACGCTCCTGACGCTGACATTTGTCATGCAAGGCGTGTTGCTTTTCGAACCGGCTTCCAGTGACATATCACAAACAGCGCTGGAAACGATTTTCGGATTCCTTCCACGAGTAGCGTTAGGAAGTCTGCTTGCCTTTATCTTCAGCCAAACGCTGGATGTTTATGTATATTCGGCAATCAGAAGGATATTTCCTTCTGATCGGCTTTTATGGCTCAGAAACGGCGGCAGTACAGCAGTCAGCCAGCTGTTTGACACATTTATATTCACTTTTGTCGCTTTTTTTGGCATTTATTCCGCAGGCGTTTGGCTTCATATTTTTATTTCTACATATTTGATTAAGTTTGCGGTATCTTTGATTTCATTGCCTTATGCTTATGCAGCAAAAAAAATGATACCAAATGATGAAAGGAGTTCATAATGCCTACAGAAATATATGTAGACGGCGCAAGCGCCGGTAATCCCGGACCATCCGGGATCGGCATTTTTATCAAACATGAAGGAAAAGCAGAATCTTTCTCTATTCCAATTGGAATGCATACAAACCAGGAAGCGGAATTTCTTGCATTAATTGAAGGGATGAAGCTATGTGCAAAGCGCGGGTACCAATCTGTTTCCTTTCGAACCGATTCAGATATTGTGGAACGGGCCGCTGAGTTTGAAATGGTTAAAAATAAAGCGTTTCACCCGTATGTGGAAGAGATCATCCAATTAAAAGCGGCCTTCCCTCTTTTTTTCATCAAATGGATACCGGGCAAGCAAAACCAAAAAGCCGATCATCTGGCAAAAGAAGCGATTCGGCTGAATGATAAGAATTAAATCTCGATCAATGGTCATCCTAATGACGAGGTGAACAAACATGAAAAAGAAAGATAAAGGCCGGCTGACCGGCGGTGTTACTCCGCAAGGCGATCTGGAAGGCAATACACATAATGACCCTAAAACAGAGCTTGAAGAAAGAGCCAAAAAGAGCAATACAAAACGCTAGAGAAGATCTACACGATCTCTCTAGCGTTCAGCTTTTCAAGCATGCGCTCAATTCCTTTAATTTGGTGGCGGCGAAGCATGTCAGCCGCCTGTTCCATCTGCAGGGTAAATAGAGCATCTTTCAGTGTGCAGACCAACGGTACAGAACAATGAATTTCCGCAAGTTTCCTCGACATCTCCAAATCGTTCAGCCCTTGCTGAATTTTCCCCTGCTGTCCCTTCGGAAGAAGAGAAAGATTTTCTAATAAACGGTCAATCGTTTCGTATTCCCGAATCAGTTTGTAGGCCGTTTTTTCTCCAATCCCTTTGACGCCGGGATAGTTATCACTGGAATCACCCATAAGAGCTTTAATATCAATCAAAGCCTTCGGCAAAACGCCCGTTTCTTCATAAAAAGTATCTTTTGTATAGACTTTATAATTTCCAATGCCTTTTTGGAGCAGAGCCACGCTTACTTTATCCGTTAACAGCTGAAGTAAATCTTTATCCCCTGTTACGATCGTAATGTCCGCTTCATCCGCAAACAAAGCGGCAAGAGTTCCGATACAATCATCCGCTTCATACCCGGCAAAGCCGATATTCATGATACCAAGCTCAGCGGCCGCTTCCTTTGCCAAATCAAACTGCGGGATCAGCTCCACAGGCGGTGCGTTTCGGTTCGCTTTATAATCTTGGTACAGGTCATTTCGGTACGTTTTGCTTCCCATGTCCCAGCAGCAGATGACGTGAGTCGGCTGGAAAGTTTCAACAGCTGTAATCAAATGCTTTAAGAATCCGTTGACGCCGTTCGTCGGCACCCCGCTCTCATTTATCATAAAGTTGCGATGCACGGCCGTGGAAAAAAACGCCCGGAATAAAAGAGCCATGCCGTCAACTAGCAATAGTTTATTATTCATAAGATATACTCCCTTTTCATTCATTCTTTCTATTTTACCATAAAGCAGCGCAAAAATAAAAAACAGCATCTCTTCAATTAGAGATACTGTTTTCCTGTCATCAGTCGTTGTGTCTTTTGTTGCTGGCGATCAGCTTTTCAGCTTCGCGTCCTGCGTAAGAGTCAAAATGGGTTTGAAATCCGTTTTTCTTTTTGGCATTATTATTGGCCTGTGCATTTCTGTTTCCCAGTTTTGTTCTGCCCAACATGAATCCCCCCTTACGTCGGATACATATAGTATTTGCTTCCGACAGGAGATTCACTCGCGACAGGATCATCCAGCTTACATACGGTTTACGTATTCTCTGACCATTTCTTTTGATACAAGGCGTCTTGTCGGGACGATGCCTTTTTTGGCAAGCTGATTGATCTGCTCGGTACATTCATTAATTGCATCTGTAGTAAAAGGCTCATCGTTTTTGCATTTTGAAACCGCTTCTTCAATGGCCATTTCACGCATGTTTTCAAGACGCATAAATGCTTTGATATGCTCATGCTGTTTTGCTGAATGTGCTGAAATTGCTTTATGTACCTCTGACATGAATCGTTCATCTCACTTTTTTCTATTTAGTCTATCATGACTTGACATACAAGCCAACTGAATTTTACATTTTGATTGTATGGTCTGATCTTTGCCAGGAGATGCATGCTTGGTATGCCTTTTCAATCTCTTTCGCATGTTCCCCTTCCCCATATCCTCCTAAATACGTATCTTTTTGATCCTTTATTTGTTCCATTGCATTTTCAGCCATATCCACCTGTAAACGTCTAAGATGATCTGTGTAATGAGAGATAAGGCTTTCTTCTTCATTTTTCACCCAAACCTCTGTGATTTTCGTGAGTTTCATCCGTACAGCTTCGATGAAGGCCATTTTTCCTTTCTGTTCAAAAAACTGCTTCGGTGATTTGATCTCTTTTCGTTCCTGCTCAAAGGCACGTTCATCAAATTCAGGTTCAACTTCCTTAAGCTGTATGCCGTTCGAATACTGATTACCCGTATAAATGGAAAAGTAACCATCCTCGTTTAATGTTTTTTGAAAGCTTTCCAGCCACTCTTCGGCAATATACCGCTCAATGAATCCGCTCATGCGAACATCAAGCGTTTTGATTTCCTGAACATATTCAAACTGATATTCTTTTAAGGCGGTTGTCATCGCCTTACCTACATTCCTTTTCCAATCGCCGTTCTGAAGCCCGGGATGAAATGCCGATTTTAATAAATCATTTGCATAAAAGGATAATCGCTGTGTAATATGGTAAAGTTGCTCTTTTGTGTCTTTTTTTACTTTCTCAATAATGGTTTCTGCGTTTCGCCGTTTCTCAATCTCGGCTGCAGTCCGCTCAAATGAAAGCATAAGGCGCTTTTTCTGTGCTTCCTTTTCCTCCCTGGACTGATGTTGGGATTGGTGAAGCTGAAAAACTGTTTCGCATAGTTTGTCTGCTTCGGAACTAAGCTGTGCAGCTGCCGCTTTTTTTACATCCACTTCGATAAACTGGTCTAAGCGTTTTCTTACTTTCGGGAACTGGTTATAAAATGATTCCGGACTGCCCAGCAGTTCCTCTTTACTTGATACAGTAAAGAGCTGCGGTTCATGAATTCCTTCTTTTACAAGCTCTGCGTTGACATAATCGGTCACTGTTCCGAGCTCTGTTTGATCTTTCGCAAGGTCTGCCGCATTAATGACGAAAAACATTTTATCCATGCTGAGCGATTCTTTAACCAGCCCGAGCTTTCGCAAAAATGAACGGTCTCCTTTCGAGAAGGAATGCTGATAATAAGTCATATAAAAAAACGCATCGGCATCTTTAATATATTGGAACGCCAGCTCTGTATGCCGTTTATTCATGCTGCTCGCGCCGGGCGTATCAACGATCGTAATCCCTTTTTCAGTCAGTGGGCATGTATAATAGACTGTTACCTCCTTCACAGCGCAGGCCGTTGTCTCCTCTGCCACATATGGCTTTAATTTAGACAGCGGAATCGTTAATTTCTTTTGTTCCTGTATATATTGCTGATACTTTTCGTATGCAAACAGGAAGTTGCTGATCAATTTGATGTGTTCTTCCGGCAACCGGCTTTTTTTGACTGTTTTTTCCCATTTCTCTGTGAAAGAACCGCCTGAAGGTTCTTTTTCTATTCCGGTGAGCTGTAAAATGTCAGCCGTTATATCTTCCTCTGTCTTAAACACCACATCCGCTGTTTTGTTGCTGTTATCTTTGGTTGCTTTTGTAATTTTGTTAATTGTGGCTGTGGTTGGCGTTGGTGAGGACGGCAGCACCTTTTCGCCAACAAGCGCATTGGCAAATGATGATTTTCCCGAACTGAAGCCTCCAAAAAGAGCAAGTGTAAATTTCCGTTCCTCAAGTCTTTTAATTCTATTCCGAAAAGCTGAAATTTGCTTTGATAACATGCTGTATTCACCTAAAAGGTCAGACAACGTATGAAAGCGTTCGATCTGGTTTTGAAGCGGCAATTCTTGCTCCATTTTGATTTCTGGTTTCTGCATTGACTGCTGCGTCTGCTGGCCTTGGCTTCGTCTCTGTTTTGGAGCCGCTACTGTTTTTTTCTTCGTTTTAAACCAGTCGTTGTCTACATGCATCGGGCATGCGGACTTCTCTTCCCAAATAGCCCATATGCAATCGGCTTTCTTGCGGGCATTATTTTCTAAACGGGCCTGTTCTTGGAGGTGTGAGAGTTTTTCTGATTCCTGAATGAGACGGCCATTAATCGCTTGCAAGTCTTTGGTAACACGCTCTTTCACCATCGCGGTAAGCGCCTTTATGATGTCTGCCGCTTCTCTTTTCGCCTTTTTGCGAATCAGCTCTGCCAAATCTTTTGTATACTGCAATACATATTCGGAAGAAAATGCTGCACCATGCTTGACAGCATGCTCAATCATGTCAATTTCAAGCGGGGTGCGATAGGCCTGAATCAGCTTTTCACTTTCAGCTGTATGAACATCAAATTCCTTGGCGAGTTTATGGAACGTGTCTATCATGTGCCAGTCCGCTTCGGCCTCTGTTCGGTTTTTCACATCAGAGAAAAAAGCATCCCTTCTTCTATCTCTTTCCTGTGCAGTTTTTGCTTTAGAAAAGAAAAAACCAGTTTTAAAAGACGGCTCTCGCGATTCTAGGAATGCAGCTGCCAGCTCACGCATTTCAAAGGGCGTCAGGTTGGCGTTTTTTAACATGCGATTGACTTCTTCCTGCATCGTGTTTTCTGCCTCAGTCGCTTGTTTTGCCGCCTCATCCAATTGATCACGCAGCGATTGGACCAGGTCAGTTTGTATATCAAGCTGTTCGGCAAAGGTTGGACCGTCTGTTTCATCTTTCAAAAGGATTTCTGTATGTTCCTTCAGCAGATTACGGACTTTTTGTTCTGTTAAAGCCTGCAAATTGCTTTTTGTTAGCTGTTCTATTCTTTTTAACTCTTCTCTCAAGACCCCAATCTGATTAAACGGGTGGTTCGGTTCTGTCACTGACGTAAAATAAAGTGATTCCTTTGAAATGCCTTCATTGCAAAGCATCTCCTCTACCTGTGCTTTATAGTCTTCGAACTGTGTCTCCGTCTCATCGTGGCGGTCAATTTGATTGACGATAAAGTACACATTCTGAATGCTTTCTTTTATTGACCTGAGAAACTTTACATTTTCCTCAGCGTGCACATGATTATAGTGAACGACATAAAAAAGCACATCCACCTGATTGAGAATAGACGCCGCAGATAGAAAATGGGCATCATCTGTTGAATCAATCCCAGGAGTATCAATATAGGCAACCCCAGAATCGATCTCAGTATATTGGTCAAAAATTTCAACGCTTTCAATCTGCTCCCCATCTTTGCAATATTGCTGTACCTTGTCTTTCTGGTAAGCCCCCTCCAGCTCAGCACACGCTCCGTCTGTTGTATGAAGCCGAACACGCTTATCCCCGTTTCTGATCACAACAAGATTAGCGCTTGTCGGGATCGGGCTTGTCGGCAATATATTCTCCATTAATAGACAGTTCAGCAGTGACGATTTCCCCGCTGAATAATGCCCGGTAAACGCGATATAAACTTCTTCATCTACCGCTTTTTTCATGACTGCAGCCAGTTTAGCGGCTCTGTCTTCATCTTGATTCTCGATGAACTGCTTATAAAGTTCCCCTGTTTTGTGCAAAAGCTCTTTTCTGCTATGTTCTGTCATAAATCTGAACCCCTTTGTGCCGTATCAATTGTGAATCTTTTTCGAAAGATCTGAATACATTCCTCTTTCATTTTACACAAGAATGAGCCAAATTTCTTTAAGAGAATAGAAAAAAGCCGCCATTACGGCAGCTTCTATAAAAAAAAATCTGCAACTTTGACAAGTTCCAGATTCAATTTAAACAGTTTTATTAGAGATTCCTTTTAGTACAAAACCAATTAATACACTATATGTACAAACCGCCCCAAGCAAAAATAGCATTGTCATTTGCTTCACCATCCTGATTGAGAATCTTTTTCACATTCATCTTAACATGAATGAGAATGATTTTCAATCTCTATTTTATACTGTATTCCTCTAATGCTTTGTCTTCTGTACGTATCCTGACAGTTAACAACACGGCGTTGACAATGGAAAATAGACACATGGTGACGTACGCTTGATACAGTAGCGGAATCAGTAAGATTTCTAATATAACAACGGTATAGTTTGGATGCTTCATCCATTTATAAGGGCCTTTTTTTACAAGTTCCACACCTGGTACGACAAGGATTTTCGTATTCCAATATGCTCCTAAGGAACAAAGTGCCCAATACCGTACTGCCTGCACGCTTAAAATAGCCGCAGCGATACCGATCCACCAGCTTGACGGTTGTTTGTTCATCAGCAGCACTTCCACAATTAAAGACAGGAAAAAAAGGATATGCATGATGATGATATACGGATAGTGGCTCTCCCCGAATTCAATCGCCCCTTGTTTCTTGACCTTTTGTTCGTTTTGTCTGGCTACTGCCATTTCAGCTGCTCTTTGAGTAATGAGAATGGCGATTAACAACCAAAACATGAGTCAAGCCCCCTTTTCCCAGCTGAATAACAGCAGCTCTGATGAAAATCCCGGCCCTAATGCGCCAATTAGTCCCGATTCTGCTTCCTTTTTATGTCCGTTCAGCAGATGCTCTTTGATCACATACAATATGGTGGCTGAAGACATATTTCCGTGCTTTTGCAATATGCTTTGTGCAGCTAAAAGCTTTTCTAATGACAGCTCAAGAGATTTGATGTATGCATCGATCACTTTTTTTCCGCCTGGATGTGCCAAAAAAACACTAATATCACTGAATGACAGCTGATGTTTGTCCAAAAAAACTGTACATTTGTTTTGAGCCATTTTTCCACCAAAGTCGGAATGTCTCTTGAGAAAATGACTTTGAACCCTTGATCAGTAAAGTCCCAGCCCATAACATCTTCTGATTGTTTCATTAAAACAGATTGGGAATCTGCTATCTTTGGTACAAGCTTCATTTTTGATTTCCTGCGGTCTGCCTTCTCTCCGCATAATAAGGCTGCAGCAATGCCGTCGCCAAAAAGCGAGGTGCCGATAAAATTGCTCTTCGTTTTATCTTCCGGCTGGAATGTCAGGCTGCACAGCTCGGCAGCAATGACGAGCACGAAAGCCTCAGGATACGCTTTGCAGTATTCGGCGGCGCGCGCTAGTCCGCTGGCTCCTCCTGCACAGCCGAGTCCCCAAAGCGGAATCCGCTTCGTATATGGAGAAAACGGAAGTTCATTCATGAGGCGCGCATCGATGCTCGGTGTGGAAAGGCCCGTGCTGGAGACGAAAAAAACAGCATCGACTTTCTCATAAGGAATGGCTTCTTGAAAAAAATCAGGATGTGAAAGGCACTCTCTCACCGCTTCTCTGCTGTGCTTAAGTGTTTCTTCTATGTATATTTGATTTTTTTCTTCGAAGCTGTGATCCTCTTTATACCATTCAATCGGCTTGACAAATTGTCTCGAGTGAATCTGCCCGTTTTTAAAGGAGGTTAACAGCCGGTCAATATCTTTAAAGGAATGCTGAAACATATAGCGGGCGAATTCAGTCGCTTTCTCTTGGTTTACATCGTAAGCAGGAAGACTTGTTCCGATGGATAAAATAAACGCCATGTGATCACCTCTTTGCATACATTGTGCCGCAACGGCCTTTTTTATATGCAAAAAACTCCGCCGCGACGGAGTTTAGACTGCTGTTTTTTGCTCAGTGATGTCAGCTTTTTGTTCTGTTTTTTTAGCTTTAGAAAATACGTTATATATTATGTTTAAGATTACTGCAGTGAAGCTGCCTGCGACAATGCCGTTGGTTGTAAGAAGCGTTAAGGCACTCGGCAGCTGCTTAAAAATATCCGGTACAACTGTCACACCGAGACCCAGACCCACTGAGCAGGCAACAACCAGCAAATTTTCCTGCTTTGCAAAATCAATGCGGCTGAGCATTTTGATTCCGTAAGCGATTACCATTCCAAACATCGCCACCATTGCACCTCCCAAAACAGCAGATGGAATAATGGTCGTGAAAGCAGCGATCTTCGGAAACAGCCCAAATGCCATTAAGATTGCACCCGTGGCAACAATTACGGTATTTTTCTTGATTCCTGTGAGCTGTACAAGCCCGACATTTTGAGAAAATGCCGTGTAAGGAAAAGCGTTAAAAATACCCCCCAGCAGCACAGCCAGCCCTTCAGCTCGATAGCCTTTTGACAAATCCTTCTCTGTCAGACGGCGGTTCGTCAGGTCACCTAAGGCAAAGTAAACACCAGTTGATTCTACAAGGCTGACAATTGCAACGATGGACATCGTAATAATAGGCGCTGCGTGAAAAGACGGCGCTCCGAAGTAAAATGGCTGAATCATTTGAACAACTGCCGCGTCCGAAACGTTATCAAATTGGACTTTCCCCATAAAATAAGCGATGAAAGTCCCAATCAAAATACCGATCAAAATCGAGATGGATTTGATAAAGCCTTTCGTAAAACGATATAAAAGCACAATGATACTCAAAACGATAAAAGCGAGAGCAAGATTGGAAAGATCTCCGAAATCTGCGCTTCCTTCACCGCCGGCCATGTTATTCATGGCTACCGGCATAAGCGTAATACCGATAATTGTAACAACTGAGCCTGTCACGACCGGCGGAAAAAACGATACGAGCTTTCCAAAGAAAAATGAAATCAGAATGACAAGAATACCTGAAGCGATAATGCTTCCATAAACCGCTGAAACCCCGTATTCAGATCCAATCGCAATCATCGGCGATACAGCTGTAAATGTACAGCCAAGGACTACCGGAAGCCCGATCCCGAAAAATCGGTTACTCCACACTTGCAGAAGAGTAGCCACCCCGCACATAAAAATGTCAATCGATACTAAGTAGGTCAGCTGTTCGACAGTCAAGCCCATTGCTTTTCCGACAATCAGAGGAACGACAATGGCACCGGCATACATAGCGAGCACATGCTGTATTCCTAAAGACAGCGTTTTGCCAAATCCGTTTTTCATGAATGAACCTCCTGAACGAAGGTCACTTTGCCTTCTTCTAAAGACTGAATTCTTGCCAAAGATTCTACCCGGTAGCCTAAGTTCATAAGTTCATCTCTTCCCGGCTGAAATGACTTTTCAATGACAATGCCAAGTCCCGCAATAGAAGCTCCTGCCTGCTTCACAACCGATACGAGCCCGTGCGCTGCTTGCCCATTTGCCAAGAAATCATCGATAATCAGCACATAATCCTTATCCGACAGGTGGGTTCCTGAGACTGCGATTTGGCTTTCTGTTTGCTTTGTAAAGGAATAAACAGACGCTGTCAGCAAGTTGTCAGTGAGTGTTAATGATTTATGTTTTCTCGCGAAGACAACCGGCACACCAAGCTTCAAACCTGTCATTACGGCGGGAGCGATTCCGGATGATTCAATTGTCACAATTTTAGTAATACCGTCATTTGCAAATCTGGCGGCAAATTCGTCACCGATTTTCTGCATGAGCAGCGGATCAATTTGGTGATTTAAAAAAGAATCCACTTTCAATACCTGATCAGATAATACGACGCCTTCTTCCCTTATTTTCCGTTTCAGTGCTTCCATCCTGTCTTACCTCCGTTTATGAGAATAAAAAAAGCATTGCCCGCTCAAAAAAGAGCAAGCAATGCTGATATAACAAAAAACCGTACACACGCGCGGTCTCATTGCTCACTCATAGTCGGACATTTACGGTGCCCGGTAGAAACTTGCGTGCCATATCCACGCGATTATATGAGTGTTCCTATAATATTGTAATAAATTATATCAAGATTCTAATCTCTTGCATAGACGAAATATGAAAACCCCCGAACTTTATTCATATTTTCTGAAACAACATTCGCCTTTCAAGACATTTCGATCATAAAAAAGCCTGACGGCCGCGCCGCCAGGCTTTTGATTACGACAGATAGAGATTTGAATATTTGGTTGACAAATATTCAATCAAATAGCGTACATTCAGCTCTTCTCCTGTCGCATCTTTAATAATGTCTAACGGCTTTTTCCGTTTTCCGTGAATGTGTACTTTTTCCGTCAGCCATTGCTTTATCGGATGGAATTCCCCTCTTTCCAAGAGAGTGTCAAATTCAGGAATATCCCCAAGCATTTTTTGTTTCAGCTGAGCCGCATACATGTAACCGAGCGCATAGGATGGGAAATAGCCGAAATCTCCTCCTGCCCAATGGACGTCCTGTAAAATCCCCTCTGCGTCCGTCTGCGGTGTAATCCCTAAATAATCCTGGTATTTTTGATTCCATAGTGACGGCAGTTCTTCTACTGACACTTCATTGCTAAAAATCGCCTTTTCAATTTCATACCGGATGATAATATGAAGAGGATACGTTAATTCATCCGCTTCAACCCTGATAAATGAAGGTTTAGATTCATTAATTGCACGAACAAAATCATCCAGAGAGATACCGTTGAACTGTTCAGGTGATGCTTCTTGAATCTTTTTATAATACGGTGTCCAAAAATGTTTGTTGCGGCCGATAAAATTTTCGTAAAATAATGATTGAGACTCATGGATTCCCATTGATGCACCGTCTGATAGGTTCGTGCCGCTCAGTGCTTCGTCAATATTTTGCTCATATACCGCGTGGCCGCACTCATGAATGGTGCCAAAGATCGCCGTACGAAAGTCTTTTTCATCGTATCTCGTCGTGACCCGAACGTCTCCGCGGTTCATCGTGGTCGCAAACGGATGAACCGTTTCATCAAGCCGTCCACCATCAAAATCGTAGCCAAGCTCCTGTAAAAAATACAGGCTGAGCTCTTTTTGCTTTTCTTTAGGGAACGATTTTGTGATAAAGCTTGTATCTGGTTTATTTCCAGAGGCTGTCACCTGCTTAACAAGAGGAATAATTGCTTCCTTAAGCTCGGAAAACAGCTGATCAAGCACCTTTACCGTGACACCCGGCTCAAACAAATCAAGCAATGCATCATAAGGATGCTCTTGATAACCCCAGTACGTAATAAACCGTTTATTGAATTCAATCAGTTGTTCTAAATAAGGGGAAAACAAGCTGAAATCAGATTTTCCTTTCGCTTCTTCCCACGCAGTTTCTGCCTTTGAACACAGAATCACGTATTCCCTGTATTCAGCCTCAGGAATTTTTTTATTCTCTTCATACTCTTTTTTCGCCAGCTCCACTGCCTTTTTCGTATCTTCAGACAAGTCATCAAAACGTTCATACAGGGCATCGATGAGCTCCTTCATCCGATCTGATGTCTGGATATTGAATATATCTGTTGAAAGCTGGCCGATGCTTTCGGCACGGTCCTCTGAGCCGTTTTTGGGCGCGCCTGTTCTGGAGTCCCAATGCATTAACGCAACTGCTTCGCTGTAATGTGAGATTCTTTTTAAAAGATCAAAAAATTCTTTCTCATATGTATGTATCTGCATATCCATTCCCTCCCTATTCTAGCCGCTCCATTACAGGCTAATGGAAGGGGGTATGAAAGTCAAATTGTTTGTATAAAAGACTGCCGGCATGGCGGCAGTCTTCTTTGTTCAGCTGATTGTCATTTGATTTTTTGGCGGCGGTGTTTTCCGTTTTTTCTTATTGATTTTTTTATCCACCCATACTGTTGCCAGCGGGGTTAACAGCGAGGTGACGATAACGCTTGTCGCTATGATTGCAGTAGCTGATTCGGCAACTGGCGCAAACGAAGCATTTGCTTCCGCTAATGCGTATGGCACCGCTACAGCCGCCCCCGCCGTAGAAGAAGCCGCCACTCCCGCGACACCATCTCCCCTCGCAACAAAACGATCAAGCAAAAACAAGGAGCTTCCCGATAAAATGACGACAGCAACACCGATCAAAATGCCGAGCAGCCCCGATTGGATCAGCATACCAAAATTCAAGGTGTTGCCAAGGGAAAAGGCAAAAAACGGGATGATTGCCGGCACAACCTTACTGAATAAGTCTCTGAGATCATGATCAAGATTTCCAAGTATACAACCGAGTAAAAACGGGATGACTGTCGCTGCCAGCGTTTCCCACGGAAATGCGGCAAGTCCCGTCACACCAAACGTCACCATGGTCATAAAAGGTCCTGATTCTGTACTGATAAACGCAAAAGCGCCAGCATCCTCTTTTCTTCCCATATGGTTCATAAGCGCCAAATATAGGCCACCGTTCGTTTCATTCATCACTGCGACAATTGCTAAAACAGAAAGACCTGCAAAAAAGCCGGATTGTATGCCTTCATCAGGTATAAATTGCGCTGCGATCACGCCAAGCAGCGCCGCAAATCCGACCTTCCCCAATAATAATGTGATCCCTTTCCTTGCGATATACCCTGAAGAACGAAAATCAATCGTTGCTCCTACGCAAAAAATAAAAACACCCAGTATCGGCAGCGTTCCGGTAATCAAAGCACCCGTAAATCCTCCAAAGAACTCCGCTGTTCCAGGCGCGAACGTATTGAGCGCCGCTCCCAGAAACAGCGGAATAATCATCATTCCGCCAGGTACCCGTTCTATAGTCGCTTTGATTTTCATATGTGGATTCTCCTATCCTCCGGTTATGAAAAAACACTTCCACTTACACTTGGAAAACAGCCTGCAAATCTTCTTTTGAACAGCTGCCCAGCTGGCTTCCGACACCGACGGCGCCAGCTCCGGCCTTGAGCCAATTCGGCACTTCAGACGGATGTATCCCGCCTGTCGGAATAAAGGTTACCTGCGGGAAAGGGCCCGCTAAATTTTTCATAAACGGGATGCCAAACACACCGCTTGGGAATAGTTTCAATGTGGTAAAACCGCATATCAGCGCTTGCATGATTTCGCTCGGAGTCAATACGCCAGGGATATAATGCGTCTTTAAGAAAGTAAGGTGTTCAGCAAGGTCAGATGAAAAACCTGGACTGACAATAAACTGCGCGCCAGCCTCAGCAGCTTCTCCCGCTTGCTGTGCAGTGATGACCGTGCCCGCGCCAATTAAGATATCTTCTCTATTACGGAAGGAATCGATAATATCCGAAGCCCCAGGTGTCGTATAAGTCACTTCAACCGCGCGAATCCCTTTATCTAGTAAACTCTCAATCTGCTGAGAAGCCTCCTGTTTATCCTTTGAGCGGATGACTGCAATCAGTTTTGCTTCTTTCAGACGGTTTTCAACGATTTTAGACTCCATATTAATAATCCCCTTTCTTTTGGTAAACCGTTCTTTGAGCAGATAAATATGCGGCTAATTTCTCCCTGGTCGGCAGGCCGTCCATATCCCCCGGTGCCTGCACTTGCAATGCACCAATCGCATTTCCCCTTTGCACCGCATCCTTGTACGACAAACCGTCGAGGATACCACTGATCACACCGACTGCAAATCCGTCTCCGGCACCGACTGTATCAACCACCCGGTCGACCCGAAAGCCTTCTGCAAATCCTTCACTTGTCCTCGTTTTATAGTAAGCGCCTTCTTTTCCGAGTTTAATAGCGACAAAGCTTACACCTTTTTTCAGATAAAAGTCAGCAATGCCTTCAGGTGTTTTTTCTCCGGTTAATAGCTCTCCCTCTGCGATCCCTGGGAAAAACCAGTCTGCAAGCCCAGCCAAATCATTGATTGTGTATACCATTGTTGCTTGATCAGGCCAAAGTGAAGGTCTCAAATTGGGATCAAGTGAAATCGTCTTCCCAGCGTTTCTCATGTCGTTCATTACATGATACGTGAAGTCCTTCATATCGGCTGATAAGGCAGGCGGAATGCCTGTTACATGCAAATGGCCTGCGGATTGAAAATAATCTCTCGGATATTCAGAAGAAGTTAATGTGCTTGCAGCTGAGTTTTTCCTGTAATAGGTAACTTGCGGATCACCTTCTTTCACTTTTGACTTCAGCAGGAGACCAGTGAGGTTTCCGTCCTGCGAGCGGATCACGCGTGACACATCCACCCCCTCTTTTTTAAGCTCATGTAAAATAAATGTTCCGAGCTGATCATTGCCTACCTTGCTCATCCACCCCATCTGAAACCCGAGTCTGGACAGGCCGCAGGCGACATTACTTTCCGCTCCGGCAAGCCCTTTAGAAAAAGTGGATACTTCATGAAGGCCTCCGTATTCATTTGCGTAAAACATGGCCATCGATTCCCCGAATGTCACCGCATCAAGCTTCATCTCTTCCCAACCTCCTCTTAGTTGAGGGCACCTAGGATTAAAGTGACTGTCTCATGATGACTTCTGCCTCTAATTCAATGGTTTGAGGGGCACCCTTGTCACCTTCAATCCTTTTCAATACACGTTCCATCGCCGTCCTGCCCATATCATGTGACGGCTGGGCAATCGTTGTAATGCCCGGACCGATCAGTTTATACCATTCCGTATCATCGAACCCAGCAATCCCTATATCTTGAGGGATGCGCAGGCCAAGCTCTTCCATACAGCTGATGATTTTCAGCATAATTAAGCCGTTCAAAGCCAGAATCGCTTTTTTTTGCTCCGGCATATCTTTGTGAAAAGAACGAAGCGCCACCTTGAGCTGCTCCTTATTTTTTGCGTCAATTTCATACATTCTTACAAGACCGTTCGCATTTTGGGCCGAAGCCATTTCCTGATACACAGTTGCTCTTTCTGCACGAGGGCTGATTGATGAAATCGGTTCGGTAAACAGCGCGACATCCGTGTACCCTTTGCTGTAAATCTTTTGAAGAATCTCTTTTGTGATCCTTCTGTTGTCAGTCGTTACCGTATCCAGTTTCAGATCCGGAAGTTTCCGGTCAATTAATATCGTTGGAATTTGCTGCTCGGCAAAGGCCTGCAGTACATCCTTGTTTTCTCCGGTTGCGTTTAAAATCAGCCCTTCAACCGAATGGGCTTCAAGCTTTAAGAGCATATCCCGCTCTTTTTCAGGGCTGTTATCTGTGTTGCATACCATAATGCTGTAGCCATATTGATCACAAACCTCTTCGACTCCTCTGAAAGCCGCGACTGAAAAAGGATTTGTAATGTCAGCTACAACAAATCCAATTAATTTGCTTTTTTTTATTTTCAAACCTTGTGCCATTTTACTTGGTCGATAATTCAATTCTGAGATTGCCTTTTTAATGTTTTTCACTTTTTCAGGAGAAATCGCATCAATTTTTCCGTTGATATAGCGGGAAACTGTCGATTTTGAAACTCCTGCATATTCAGCTACGTCTTTGATGGTCGTATGGCCTGTTGTTTTCTTTTTCATTCAAGTGCTCCTGTATCTCATATATTTGAAACCGATTTCAAAACCGTTACAACAAAAGAATACCATATTTTTAAAAATTAGAAAGAGTTTTTTTAATAATGTGCTTATTCACAATTTTTCCGTTGACTCTTTTCACTATTTATCCTAAAATTTTCTTTGAAACCGTTACCAAAATATTTTCATTCAAGTGATGCTGAAATCCTAACCAAGGGGGAAATACAATGGAAAATCGTTATTCTGTACACCCTGAACAAGTAAAACGCTTTACAACAGAGGAGCTTCGCAGTCATTTCTTAATGGATACTTTATTTACGGAAAACAAACTTACGATGTATTACTCACATGAAGACCGGGTTGTCATCGGCGGCGCCGCTCCCGGGCAAGGTGAATTGAAGCTTGATGCCGGGGATTTCCTTAAAACAGATTTCTTTTTAGAACGGCGTGAAATCGGGATCATTAATGTCGGCCAGCCAGGCGCTGTCAGGGTTGGTGATGATGAATATGTGCTTCAAACAAAGGATTTTCTCTATATCGGAATGGGCAATCAGGATGTAGCATTTACAAACCTGAACGGAGAACAAGCTAAGTTTTACTTCGTTTCCGCTTGTGCTCATCAAAGCTATCCGACGCAAAAAGCCGCTCTTTCAGAACTGACACCGGCACGGCTTGGCGATGATGCAGCGTCTAATGTTAGAAGCTTGTACAAGGTCATTCATCAAGATGGCATTAAAAGCTGTCAGCTTATGATGGGAATTACAATGTTAGATCAAAACAACAATTGGAATACCATGCCGGCACACGTCCATGACCGCCGGATGGAGGCTTATCTTTACCTTGATCTTGAGAAGGATTCGAAAGTGTTTCACTTCATGGGCCAGCCGGATGAAACACGCCACCTAGTTGTCGGAAATGAGCAGGCTGTCCTTTCTCCTGCCTGGTCTATCCACTCTGGCGCAGGAACATCAAACTACAGCTTTGTGTGGGCGATGGCTGGAGAAAACTACACATTCACGGACATGGATGTCGTTCCGATGGATGGGCTGAAATAAGATGAGTTATCTACATGACGCCTTTTCATTAGAAGGAAAAACAGCGTTGGTCACAGGACCGGGAACGGGAATCGGGCAAGGAATTGCCAAAGCGCTGGCCGGGGCTGGCGCTGATGTTATCGGCACAGCACATAAAAGCAGTCTGTCTGAAACACAGCAGCTTGTGGAACAGGAAGGCCGAACGTTTACACCTTTTACATTGGACATGAGCAAGCCAGATGCAATAAAGGATTCTGCAGCTGAGCTGTTTGAAAACCGGCAGATCGACATCCTTGTCAATAATGCCGGCATTATTCATCGGGAAAAAGCGGAACACTTTGCAGAAGAGAACTGGCATCACGTACTGAATGTCAATCTAAACAGCTTGTTTATTCTCACACAGCTGGCAGGCAGCCACATGCTGAAAAGAGGATATGGAAAGGTTATTAATATCGCTTCTCTCCTATCTTTTCAAGGCGGTATCCTCGTTCCCGCTTACACAGCGAGCAAACACGCGGTTGCCGGTTTGACAAAATCATTTGCAAATGAATGGGCGGCGTCCGGTGTTCAGGTCAACGCAATAGCTCCGGGCTATATTTCTACCGCGAATACACAGCCTATTCGGGATGATGAAAAGCGAAATGAAGACATTTTGAAAAGAATCCCAGCCGGCCGCTGGGGAAAAGCAGATGATATCGGAGGAACCGCAGTCTTTTTGGCATCACGTGCTTCAGATTATGTAAATGGTCATATTTTAGCCGTTGACGGCGGCTGGCTGGCCCGCTGACAAAACAAAAAAGCTGACGAACACGATCGTCAGCTTTTTCTATTACATCATATGCGGTTTAACAGGCAAGACCTTTTTGACTTCATCAATGATGCGTTCATTTTCTCCGCCAGCGTAAATGTGAATCGAGCCGTTGTCTTGATTCGAACGAATCAGACGCCCGATGCCCTGTCGTACGCGTAATAACATATATGGCAAATCAACTTCTTCGAACGGATCTTTTTTCGCCCCGTTGCGTTTCGCTGTAAATACCGGATCATGAGGAGGGAATGGCAATGACCAAATCGTAACATTCTTCAATGCATCACCAGGAATATCGAGTCCTTCCCATAAGTGAACCGAACAAAGTACGGTTTCCTCTTCCTCTTGGAATTTCTCCACTAAACTGCTGATTTCCTCATCACCTTCAAAGAAAATCGGATACGGCAGCTCCCAAGCCGACGATAGCTGCTTAAACTCGTTTAATTCCTCAAAAGAAGGGAAAAGCACCAGCGTTCTGCCTTGATAATGTTTGATTGTTTCAATCGTTTCAGCCGTTTTTTGTTCAGCAGCCATATCTCTTTTCGCATATAGATTTACGGTCATTTGCTCGTCATAATCATAAGGAGAATCAACGGTTAATGACAAGTAATCGTGAATTCCGAGACTGTCGGCAATATAATCAAACGAACCGCCTTCTGACAGCGTGGCAGAAGAAAAGATATAAGGAATTTTCTTAGAAAACACTTTTTCGCCAAGCACTTCCGCTACCGTTCTTGGCATCACAACAAAGGTTGATTCTGCTTCCTTTTTCTCAAGCCAGCTGATCGCATCCTTTTGATATAGAGATAATGAATACGCCATTTGTTCAACATATTCTTCCACAACTGACAGCTCGTATTGATCAATCGTGTACATTTCAGACTCGAAAACAAGAGCCTCACCGATTTTATCAAGCAAACGGCAAAGCTCGTCCGCCGCCTTTTTGACACGCTGGTCATTTTTTATTTCTAAACGGTGTGAACCGGCTACTTCTTTTGATTCTTCAGAAAGAACATAGAAAAACTCATCGTTTGCAGCAAGCGCATCTTCAATCAGTTCAGCAAACTCTTCTCTGATGTCATTTTGAAGCAAACGTTCTAAAAACAATTCAAGAGTAGACTGTTTCACTCTGTAGGTTAACGCTTTTTGTGCAGCAAACTCTAACAGATGCCCTTCATCAAATACAACTGCGCTATGATCAGGCAAGAGCGGCAGCTGGCCCTCTCGTTTGCGCGGTTCTTCCGTCCACACATGCTCCATATAAAAATCATGGGAACAAATGATCAAGTCCGTTGACTTGCGGTAATAATCTCTGGAAAGTGTCAAACCGCATCTGTGTCTCATATCACAAGTCAGACAATCCTGAAACGAGTCGTAGCTTACTTCAGACCATTCTTCATTCGATAAATTTGCGTACTGCTTACGATCGCCATACGGATAAAAGCGCTGCATCGCCTGTGATTCATGAACAAATGACGGTAATGACTCATAAAGATCCAGCCATTGATCATCATCAGATCGCTGCATCGTTTTTTCAAGCTTCTTCAAGCATAAATATTGCTCATGGGACTTCGACAGCCTTGTATCAATATTCAGGTCCAAATGCTCAGCCAGCTTTGAAATATCGCCTTCTTTTTTCACTAGCTGTTCGATTAATGTTTCATCAGCACAAGCGATAATGGCAGGTTTGCCGACATATCTTGCATAGCTGATCGCGAAAAGAAGATAAACCAGCGTTTTCCCCGTTCCCACTCCAGCTTCAGCAAACATGACTTTTTTCTCTTTAAACGCCCGCTCCAGCTGAAAAGCCATAAATACTTGCTCATCCCGAAGATCAAACCCTTTCTCGGGAAGGATATCGTAAAACACGTCACCAATCCAATTGTTCAATTCTTCATAAAAATTCTTTGTTTTCGTTAAAGAAAAAGGCAAACGTGATGTTGTCACCTAGTTCCAACCCCCAACTATTCGACATTCAGACCACCAATAATATCATTTTCTACTGATGAATACAATAAAAAAACTTGGCAATGCCAAGTTTTTTTACAACTTACTTTCGATTGATCACATGCGCCGATAAAAAAGGATGGTCTGTTGAATAAATATGTTCCACCGCTTTTTCTAAATCATTTAGTGCATGCGACATCACAGACGGAGACGAATCAGTCCCGAGCTCCTTCAGCTCGTTGGCTGTTGTGTCAAGCGCCCTTTGAATAAGTTTAAAATGTTCGCTGTTCAGCATGAGATCACCTCTGATTGAAATAATCATCATTGTATGCGAACTTTTCATTTTATATACATGCTTTCCGCATGTTATCGCGGAAATATGCACAAACTACATTCGATATTCCGTACCCAGAATATCCGTCTTATCAACAATATTCTATCAGGGAGTGATGTTGACATGAGTTATAGAAATCGATTAGATCAGCATTCTGAACTGTTTCATCACAATTGGACGCGGCCTAAACGTTCTAAGTCTCAAGTAAACGGTCACACAGAAATGTCCCAAACCAACATTATATTGAGAAGCAACGCGAAAGCGCACCGTTGGTAACGATAGAATATGGCTGAAAGATGAAAGAAGACGCATGCAGAGCGTCTTCTTTTTATGCGTTTTCTGTTTTCTTGCGCTGTGGTCTTACGTTTGACCAGTATTGATAATAATCCGTTTTAATAAATCCATTAAAGAGCTTTCGTTTCTTCGTCGCTTTTCTGCCGTATGCTTCCTCAAAATTCTCATTTGATGTCAGCATATACACAGACCAAGTATCAAGCGGTTTGAACGCCTGTCCCATTTCTTTGTACATCTGCTCAACGGCTTTTTTCTCGCCGAGACGTTCTCCGTAAGGCGGATTGCCGACAATTACGCCAAACTCCAGATTTGTCGTGAAGTCCTTGACCTGCATCTGCTTAAATTGGATTAAATCCCCCAACCCTGCTTCCTCTGCATTCTCTTTTGCGATTTGAACCAAGCGGTGGTCTATGTCGCTTGCGAAAATCGTAAGAGGCTGGTCATAGTTCGCCTTTTCTTCGACTTCAAGCCGTGCTTTGTCCCACAGATCTTTACCGATCCATTCCCAATCCTCAGAGACAAAATCGCGGTTAAAACCCGGGGCGATGTTTTGGCCGATTAGCGCGGCTTCAATTGCGATCGTTCCGGAACCGCAGAAAGGATCGACAAATGGACGGTCCGGGGTCCAATTGGTTAATTGCACTAAAGCGGCAGCAAGTGTTTCTTTAATCGGCGCGCCGCCCTGATCAACACGGTATCCTCGTTTGTGGAGGCCTGTCCCTGACGAATCCAGCGTAATCACCGCCTGATCTTTCAATAAAGAGATTTCCACCTTATACTCGGCACCCGTTTCTTCAATCCAGTCATTGGCTTTGCCGGACTGTAGCTTGAGCTTTTCAACAATTGCTTTTTTGACGATCCGCTGACAGTCAGGAACACTTGCAAGTGTTGATTTTACTGATTTCCCGATGACAGGGAATTTCCCGTTTTCAGGTATAAATGAGCGCCAGTTAATCGCTTTCGTTTTTTCAAATAGTTCATCAAATGTTTTCGCTTTAAAAGAAGCTACCTGAACCTTTATACGGTCGGCTGTTCTAAGCCAAAGGTTCGCACGGCAAATGGCAAGCGCATCACCTTCAAAAATCACTTTTCCGTTATCAACCTTGCACTCGTATCCTAAATCTCGTACTTCCTTAGCGACAACAGCTTCAATGCCCATCGGAGCCGTTGCAATTAGTGTATACTTCGTCATCGTATCACCCTGTCTTTAAAACTTTTCTCTTTTCAAGATAAAAGCTCTCCTTATAGGGAGAGCTTGTTTTCATCATTTTAATGTAAGTGGTCTAACGTTCTGTAAGCCATGTTTTGTTCCGTCGTACTGCAAACGGCTCATCACCTCGTACTCGGGCGGCAATCATCTATCTACAGAAAGCATTCTGTCCTTCTCTCCGTTGAATTCCGTTAAGAAGGTTCCCCTACCTAAATTTGGGTTTCTCGCTCGAGGGGTTTACCGCGTTCCACTCTCACCATTTCTAGTGAGACTTCGTCACTGTGGCACTTTCAAGGATACTTAGCCATATCCAAAGGACGTAGGCTTTTTTCCTGCCGTCAGCCTCTAAAGGCTGCCCTAGCTTATGACTTCGCTAGGCACGAACACTACGGGCATCTCAGCACCGTGCGAGCATGGACTTTCCTCTACAGATTCAAGATCTGCAGCGATTACCCGAACGTTAAGAACATGACTTATTATATAACAACTGATTGCAATTTACAAGCGCCATTTTTTTCAAACGCGATCAATCGTAAAGCTTGCTGCCAAAAACGTGTTTTTCTAAGTTGGACAGCCGTTTTAAAATATCAAAGTTTGTTGTGTTAGATTGCACAGGCTGTTTTTTGCTGGCTTCTTCAAGCTGTTTTTTCAGCTGCAGATTTTCCTGCTGCAATTCTTCAATTACTTGATGGAAGGTTTCATAATCCTTAATAATCATATCTAAAAATTTGTCAACGTCTTCTTGCTTGTAGCCTCTAACGCCTGTTTTAAATTCTTTTTCCAAAATTTCTTTCGCAGAAAGCTTTACTTTATCAGCAAGCATCTTTTTCACCTCGTATTGTGAATCATTACATATATTTTTTCAGAAAACTGTACGGTTGTCAAATTTCTCTTATCGCTATGAGTAGCTGTCTTCCTCTACTGTGACTCTCAAGTCATCCATTGTGATAAAGTAAATGGGATAGCCATCCTGTTCGCGTCTCTTTTCAGCCGTCTCAAGCATGTACCTTGGAGAACCTTCCCTCTCAGGATCATACAAAAGCATCAGCGCGTCTGATTTTTCTATGAAGAACTGATTTTTTTGTTTAAACTGAAGTGGGCTTTCATACGGCCTGTGAGTCAGGCTTTCTTCGTAGTCAGCCTGTGCCAGGACAGCTTCATAAAGCTCCTTATTGGGCTCTTTCCAGTTCTTATCCTGATCGTAAAAAGGAGTAATCACAGCCACCTTTAAATCAGGGTATTCCTCCTGCAGATCATATGCCGCTTCAGCCGCCCACAGTTCCGCCCCAAGCTGGCCCGATATTAAAATCCATTCTAAGCCCTCGTCTAAAAATCCGACCAGCCGGTTTTTGATCGCTTTTTTTATGTAATACAGTGCCTTATCATCATGTTTAAAAATCCCGAGTTCAAATGGCTTGTATCCTGTTACTGCCAATACTTTCATTCCTTCACCTGCTTTAAAAAATGGGGCTCCCATTGGGCCCCATTTTGATGTGCTGTTTGTTTACACCATCAAGCTGCACGTTTCCATACTAGTCGCAGCAAGGTCTTCCTGCTTGAAAATGCTGATGCGTTGCCGGATCAACATTTGAGAAAGTGTGTGGAAAGTAGTGAACGTGCTGAAAATGCTGGTGATTTACGTTTGTTGTGTGCTGTGGGTGAATATGCGGCACGATAGTATTTGAAAACGTATGGTGTTCACAGCAATGAGTAGGATGGACAATCGGCGCCATCATGTGCGGTCTGCAGTGATGCATAATGAAATCCCCTTTCCATAATCTTTATTACATTACTAAGTTATGAAAAATAAGGGGTACATGTTCTAATACAAAGACCTATTTTAAAAGTGTACAATTAAGCTGTCTTTAAAGTTTGAAAACACGAAAGCAATCAAAAATACCACAACAAAGAACAAGTAAAAAACACCCTTATACATACCAACTCTCCCTTTAAAAATAACTAACGTCATTTTACAGGATTCGCCGCTATTCTACAACAAAATCAATGTGAATTCAGCAAAAAAATTCATGGCGAAACAAGTCGTCTTTTGCGCTTTCCCGGGGAATATTTACGAGGAATATTTCCTTTTCAGCCGGGCTATTCTCTCATGCAGTTTTTCTGCTTTCTTTTCTGTTATGAATGCCGCATCGTTAAGTAATTGTTCTGCTATATACAATGCTTTCCCAAACTCTTTTTTCTTATGTTCAAAATATTTCGCAAGCTCTATCATAGCAGCGTATCTGCACTTCTGATTTTGGGAGCGAGACAGCTTTTCCCAAAGCGGCACTGCTTCCTCCAACCGGTTTTGTTTTTTGTACAGGAGTGATAAGTCCAGCCGTGCTCTGTCCTCATCCTCAAACGATTTTTCTTTAAGCCTTTCGAGCTGTTTGACCGCTTGGTCCGTTTCTTTATGGGCCATAAACCATTTCGCCATGGCATAAGCTTCACTGTGCTCAATGTGCTCTTTTGGCGCATAAGATGCTGACAGAATTTTTTTAGACATATGAATGTACAATGAAATGAGCGAGAGCACATCCATTTCATTATGATGCAGGACTCCCTTTAGAAGATCAGGCTCTTGCGCCTTGATAAAATGAAAGTAAAGCATTGGCGCCAAGTAGCCCGGTGTGTCTTCCTGTCTTCGTATGCCGAGCTCCTCTTTTTCAACCGTCCCAAGTGATACGCGGTCCATTTTGTGTTTCCATAGGCGTCTTGCCCCATGCAGAAGGTCAAAGTGACCGAACTCCGGAAGCTTCGGAAGTCTGTCACGGATCAATGTGTGCCTTGTTTTCACCTGCGGCCAATCAAAGGCTTTTCCGTTGTAGGTTACAAGTGATGTAATGTCAACCTCGCTTAAAAAGCTTTGATACAAGGCGACTTCATTCCCCGGTTTGGGCAAAAGATGCTGTTTGACTGTCACTCGGTCTTCATATACTCTCGCATGACCAAGCAAAAAAATGGTATTTCCGGCTCCGCCTCCAAGACCAGTTGTTTCTGTATCAAAGAAAAAGAGACTGTTTTTGTGATACCCTTTTGCTGACAAAGTATGCGACAGGCTGCTTTGATTCCACAGTCTGGTCACTTCATCAAGTTCAGAAAAACGGTATAACCCATGGCGGTGAGAAAGCGGATATTCTACTTCTCTGACGAGGCAGTATTCATCTTCGAAGAAAAAAGGCTTCATGCCAAAAGCCTCCCACTCTTCTAGAAACGGAATTTTAGCGTAATGGTTTTCTTGTTTGCCTGCTTCTATTTTATGTTCTCCTTCGTCAAGCACCATATGCTTTTTCATTCGCTGGAGTTTCCCTTTTAATGACATACCTGACCTCCTTCTTACGACATTTGATCCAACAGCCGCAACATTCTTTCTTTTGCTTTTATCCCTTCTATTTCGGTACCTATACAAGACGGACAGCCGTCATGACAAGGACATTGTTTAATGAGCTGTTTTGCGGCTTCATTAATGTCTGAAAAACGTTTGAAGACTTCCTCAGCCAAACCGATGCCGCCCGGATAATGATCGTACAAAAAGATCGTCGGCAATCCGGTATGGGCTGCTTTGATTTGAGAAATGACATGAACATCGTTTCGGTCACACATTATATACACAGGGACAATATGCTGCAGCACATTTGAGATGCCATGAAGCAGCTGTTCCAGCGTCTTTTCCCCGATGTCTTCATCTGCTGCTTTGATTTCAAGCCAAGCTGCACTTGTGTGCAGTTCTTCTTCCGGCAAATGAATAGGACCAGACCCGATATTTTCAAAAGTGGTCATTTTAATTTTTTTAAAAATGGTCGGCAGGGCATTGACAGTGACGTCACCATAGTGCAATGACGTACGGCTTTTTTCCTTCGTTTTATCAATTTCTAATACTTTTAACTGAACTGCCAGGTTTGCATCTGTATAATATTCGACATCGACTTTTCTGACATAAGCCT
This sequence comes from Bacillus sp. C28GYM-DRY-1, assembly GCF_030519405.1. Lineage (NCBI taxonomy): Bacteria > Bacillati > Bacillota > Bacilli > Caryophanales > Bacillaceae > Bacillus > Bacillus sp. C28GYM-DRY-1. The sequence goes on along the minus strand of NZ_JAUMKF010000017.1, from coordinate 9,144 downwards.
TTTTATGGTCCCAGTCGAGCTTCTCTACTTGATATTGAATCCCTTCATGCAAATAAATCGCTTCATCATGCAAAAGCGTCATCGCGCTAAAACGATCCATTTCACCGATAATCCTTACATTTGCAATATCCGATTGATCAACAATAACGACATTTTCCTGTGAAGCGGACCGCAAACTGATATTTGATGCGGGGAATGATTCACTTGCCCAATGATACCGTTCGCCGTTGCGATGAAGAACGGCCTCTTCCTGAAGGTACTCAAGAATATCACTTACATCCATCGGCCCAAACTCTTCATCAGCTCTAAAAGGAAGCTCATAAGCCGCACACTTTAAGTGGTCTACTAAAATAATCAAATTCTCCGGATTGATTCTTGCAGATTCCGGCGAGCGGTTAAAGAAATATTCGGGATGCCGAACGATATATTGATCGATCGGCGTTGAATTGGCAACCATGATAATCAAAGACTCACCGTGTCTTCTGCCGGCTCGGCCCGCCTGCTGCCATGCACTTGCCACACTTCCGGGATAACCCGTCATCACACACACTTGCAGCTGGCCGATATCAACACCAAGCTCCAAGGCATTCGTACTGACCACTCCTAAAATGTCACCTTCTCTCAAACCTCTTTCAATTTCTCTTCGCTCTTTCGGAAGATAGCCTCCCCGATAGCCTCTGATTGACTTTGTCCCAATCTCTTTTTTCACAAGCTCTTGAATATGGCTTAAAATAATTTCCACCCTGACTCTGCTTCTGGCAAAAACAATGGTCTGCACTTTGTTTTTTAGGAACTCTTTCGCCAGTTCATTCACTTCTGCTGTTGCACTCTTTCTAATATTCAACGGCTTGTTCGCAATTGGCGGATTATAAAACACGAAGTGCTTCCGTCCGCTCGGGGCACCATTGTCATCGACCAGCCGCATCGGTTTGCCCGTCAGCTGCTCTCCCAATTCCTTCGGGTTGGCAATTGTTGCGGATGTACAAATAAAAACCGGATCACTTCCATAAAAACGGCAGATTCGCTTCAGCCGCCGGATCACATTCGCCACATGGCTTCCGAAAACACCGCGATACGTATGAAGCTCATCGATGACGATATACTTAAGGTTTTCAAACAAGCTGACCCATTTCGTATGATGCGGAAGAATGGCAGAATGCAGCATATCGGGGTTTGTAATAACAATATGACCTGCTTTTCTCACCTTTTGTCTGATTGCCGGAGACGTATCCCCGTCATATGTAAAGCTTTTAATATCAATGCCCATTTCATCAATGATTTCATTAAGCTCGCTTTTTTGGTCTTGTGCCAGCGCTTTAGTCGGAAATAAATATAGCGCCCGGTTTGTTTCATCTTGTGCGATGGACTGCAGGACTGGGAGATTATAGCATAACGTTTTTCCTGATGCGGTTGGCGTTACGGTAACAATGCTTTCTCCTTTTTGCACAAATTGAAAAGCGGAAAATTGATGGGTATATAGTTCATCAATGCCCCTTTTCGAAAGGGCTGCTTTTATTCTTTCATCTATACTTTCAGGCATCGGCCTTGTTCTTGCCTCACGAGGCTCAATTTCATGCCAATTCACAACGTTTTCATTTCCTTTTAACTCAGAAATGAGCTCAGTCAGTGATTTCTTTTTCATTTCTTTACACCTCTTTGTCAAGTACAGTTTACCGAATATTTGTTTGCATGGCTAGGTGCAAATTTTATACAATCGAACAAAAAAAGCAAGGCATACGCCCTGCTTATTTCGCTTTTATTGTAAGGAGCTTTGTTTCACCTTTGCTGGCAGCCTTTTCGCCTGCCGGCACAATTGATCCTACAGCCTCACCATTCATAATAACGATTGGGATGACTGTACTGCTCGCTTTTTCTTTTATCAATTCCAAATCACACGTAATCAGCGGGTCACCGACCTTCACCTTGTCCCCTTCTTTGATGTGGGCAGTAAACCCTTCTCCGTTCATATTGACCGTTTCCAGCCCAACATGAATTAACAGCTCAATGCCCGAGCGAGTCCGAATGCCAACGGCGTGTTTGGTGTGGAAAATCTGAATCACTTCACCTTCAGCAGGTGAAACGATTTCACCGTTTGAGGGTTCCACCGCTATTCCTTCCCCCATCATTTTTTGTGAAAAAACAGGGTCCGGCACATCTGTCAGGTCCATTACCGTACCGTCTGCCGGAGAATAAATAACCTCTTCTGTCACTTTTTCCTGAGTTTTGCCCATTCCGAATAATTTTTTCAGCAATGTGTTTTCTCCCTTCTCATTCGCTTCAACCGTTATCCCTTCATTCACCACTATTTAACCACACTTTCAATTTCGCTTCAATTTATAACAACATCTGGCATAGGCGCATAATCTGGATAAAAAAGAGGCGGTGGCAGATTTGGAATTCAATGATGACAAAAAGAACGAGTTGCAAAAGAAAGAAGAAAAAATAATTACGGAGGCGATGGATCATCTTTTTCAATCCTCAGCATTCGGCAACCTATTAAACGGATTTCAAAACCTGATCAACTCGAGTGTTAAGGATGTACAGACGACTATACATGTCAGAGAAAGAGATACCGGGCTGTATGTTGATATTGCCATTCCAGCTACGTTTCGTGATGGCGAGATTGCCGTTGATAGTAGATCGCGGTATCTGCATGTAACACTCCAAGAGAAACAGAAACAGCAAAATGAGGCTACTTTTACAAGCATGACGAGAACAGTCCAGCTGCCTTATGAAGTACACCAAGAAGACATGGAAACATCTTGGAACGAGCAGACAATGACACTTTTCTTTCCAAAAAATAAGCATGAATGAACGATTCATTCATGCTTCTATCATTTGAAAAAGCTAGTAAATCCCTTTATTAAAGATCCGACCTGATTCATTGCACTCATCACTTGACCTGTCGTATCCATCATTTTATTAAAATCAAACTGCCCGTTGGCTTTTTTGAACTGCGACATAATATTTTGGAATTGTGTGGGCTGCTGCTGATTAGGCCTCGGGATCGGATAAGGGTTAGAAAATACAGGCGGCTGCATAGGCATAGACTGATTCGGAGCATACGGCTGATAATATTCCTGCTGCCCATAATGATGCTGCGGGAAGTATTGCCCAGGTGAAAACTGCTGATAATGTCCCTGCATTTGCTGAGGATCATAATAGCCCATTTGCCGAGGATAGCTCTGAGAACTCCTGTTCATTGCGATTCCCCCTAAACTCTACATGTTTCTTCTATATATGTATGAATGAAATCTATTGTTTGTGTCACAGGTCCTGATTCGCGTTTGTCAAATTGTGTCGAAAGTTTAAATTTTTTAAAAACAGAAAAAAGTCGAATCATTATGGTACCATATTTTCAATACAGATGAGAGGGGATGCACCATAATGAACGTATCATACTTAAGCAAACGTTTTGCAGAAATGAAGAAATATGAAACAGACTGTATGAATAAACTGATGGACTTTGCCAAGTTCCTCTATATTCAAGGACATCTCAGCACAACTGAGTTTCGTAACAGTATGAAGGTTCTCGAAGCAAATGGAGCAGAAAGCCCGGCATATGAGTTGAATTAACGTCCGGCCCCCTATAACAAACCTAAAAGAAGACAGCCTTTACCGGCTGTCTTCTCTTGCCATTTCATCCTTTACTGCGTGCAATGTATAAAGGACTGACTCAGTAATGTCCTTGAATCGTTTTTTATGAATATGATGAACATATGATTGAAGGACCAACTCCAGAAAATTATCCTTTACGGTCTCGATTTGCTCTTTATGCACATATTTCGGACGGCGGGCTTTTATGAATTCAAGCGCCCCTTGCGCCCAGCGTGCCGCCAGATCATCATTCTCTTCTACTGCAGGCTTTATCGTCTCAAAAAAATCATAAGAAAGATCACTGTCTTTTCCTTCATGATATCGATCCGCACCTTTTTCAGCAGCTTTAATCATTTGCTCGGTCATTTCCAGCAACGTTTGTGATTGCAATACCCTTCACCTCAATGCTTATCGTACCAAATTTCACTCGCAAATTCAGCCGATGCGGTATACCTTTTCAAACGCATACCTGTGTTGAGGCGATTGGCACAGCTCGTTTATACAAATCTGAAGGTCCATGAGTTCTTCTTCAAGCACACTCAAGCGATCGTTTTCCGTTTCCCTCATCTCAGCCTCAAAGGCCATTAAAGAATGATTTATGCTTTGCTCAGCTCGGGTTAATTCATCTTCTATATCAGAAAGCATACGGAGAATATCTGTTTTGCTTACGTAACCGGACATTCGTGTACCTCCCTTTCCTCGTCTCTCCCGGTTAACATTCTTTGCTCTTCAGGCTCTTTCCTTCCTCATGACAAAACTAGAAGCAAATCGCCAAACAAACAGGCATTCCACGAAAAGCTGAAGTTTTCGACAGAAACACCCGCAAAAATTGTATGATCCTCTCCCTTATTGCAAACGATACTTGTGAGGAGGTGCCGTATGAAAACAAGATCGAAAAAAGCCGGCCAGCAAAAAAAGACTAAATCAAAAGCAATTGATTCTTTAGATAAAAAACTAGGCGGCCCGAACCGCCCTTCTACGTAAGAAGCAAGGAAATTCCTTGCTTCTTTATTTTTTCAGCCAATGCTCCACCGCAAAAAGGGCATGAAGCTGGCGTTTTTTTTGTAAATACCAGTCTGTCAATTCAATCTGCTTCGGCAATTCCTCACGCCTAAAGAACGCTTTCTTTATCTTTCCATGAAACCAATCTGTTTTCTCTCCGTCTAATGAGTGGATTACCTCAGAATAGCATGTCCTTAACATAGGAGATGTTCTTTTTGTGATCCCGATCATTTTTTCCATATCAAAACGGGAGCCTGTATGCGGCACTGTGTGCAAAAATTGATAAAAAGAGGAGAACAATTCCGGACTGAACAGCAATTGAGACAGCTGCTTTCCCAGTCTTACCCTTTCCTCTGTCTTTGAAAAGCGTTTCACTGAAATACCGTAAAGAAACCCGTCTGAAGAAGGAAAAATAACCGTGTTAAAATGAAACCAATCACTTAAATAAAAAGGAATCGTGTCAAAAACATTCTTTTTAAACGAAGGATTTTGTATAATAGGTGTTTGGATAGTGTTTTGTTCATTTATAATGAGAGCATACATCAGCCGCTCCGTGTTGCGCTCATGCCAAAAACGGGTCCATTCTTCCGTCATAAAATGTGAGACGCCAAACACATGCAGGTGATGGAACAGCGGTTTCCCGATTTTTTTTGACCAGTGGTACAATAGAAGCTGCGGATAGGCATCCGAAAAAATAAGCCAGTTCGCTCTTTCATAGGCTAAGAAGAACCACTTTTGCTGTCCCTCACGGAGTCCAAGCTGAAACAGACTGCCTTTTAAGTCAGTCATTGACCAGCCGGCATTGCGAGAAACAAAGGATGCCAAAAGCGACCATTTAATTTCCGGATGACGGTCATAAAACGTTTTATATGCGTTCGTTCTTGAAATATTATCTGCGTTTTTTGATTTTGTCTGCCGCTCAATCCGGCTCAGAAGCTTTCTGATGGTCTGTTGTTCTTGCACGTTCATTCACTTCCGTCATGAATAGTTTAATAAGGAGGATGAGAAAGTGATTCGGTATCCTAACGGAAAAACATTCCAACCGAAACATTCGGTTTCATCCCAATACAGTCAGAAAAGGGCCCCGTCTTACAGTAATCGCGGAATGACCCTCGAAGATGACTTAAACGAAACGAATAAGTATTATCTGACAAACCAAATTGCCGTTATACACAAAAAGCCGACACCTGTTCAAATTGTAGATGTCCATTATCCAAAAAGAAGCGCCGCAGTGATTAAAGAAGCTTACTTTAAACAATCATCGACAACAGATTATAACGGGATTTACAAAGGGCGGTATATTGATTTTGAGGCGAAAGAAACGAAAAACAAGACCTCTTTCCCCCTGCAGAATTTCCATGACCATCAAATTGAGCATATGAAGCAGGTAAAGGCTCAAGACGGTATTTGTTTTGTTATTATATCCGCTTTCGACCAGGTTTATTTTTTGGAAGCCGATAAGCTGTTTTATTTCTGGGACAGAAAAGAAAAAAACGGCAGAAAATCAATTCGAAAAGATGAGTTAGAAGAAGCAGCCTATTCGATTTCTCTTGGATACGCACCTAGAATTGATTATATTAGTATTATTGAACAGCTTTATTTTTCGCCAACATCTAGTGCGAAAGGTTGATTAACGAAAGGTTGAGATGTTATGTCAGATCAATTTAACAGCCGTGAAGCTCGACGAAAAGCGAATAGCAAATCGAGGCCTTCACCGAAAAAAGGCAAGAAACGAAAAGGCGGATTGTTTAAAAAGACCCTTTTCACTCTACTCATTCTGTTTGTTTTAGGTGTAGTCGGCGGTGTGGTAACATTTGCCGTCATGGTTTCAGATGCCCCATCACTAGACGAAAACAAATTGAAGACGCCTTATTCATCGACAATTTATGATAAAAATGGAGAAGAAATCGCTGAATACGGCTCCGAAAAGCGGACCTACGTCTCGATAGATGAAATTCCCGATGTTGTAAAAGAAGCCTTTATTGCGACAGAGGACGCCCGTTTTTATGAGCACCACGGGATTGACCCTGTCCGTATCGGAGGTGCCTTAGTCGCTAACTTTACAGATGGCTTCGGGGCTGAAGGCGGAAGTACGATCACACAGCAGGTCGTCAAGAATTCCCTTCTTTCTCATCAGAAGACGCTGAAACGGAAGGTGCAGGAAGTTTGGCTATCGATTCAGCTTGAACGCAATTACTCTAAAGATGAAATTTTAGAAATGTATTTAAACCGGATTTATTTTTCTCCTAGAGCTTACGGAATCGGAAAAGCGGCGGAAGAATTTTTCGGCGTCACAGATTTAAGCAAATTGACTGTGGAACAAGCTGCGACACTTGCGGGTATGCCGCAAAGCCCGACAGCGTACAATCCCGTTAAAAACCCGGATAAAGCGGAAAAAAGACGGAACATCGTACTCAGTCTCATGAAAAAGCAAGGATTTATTTCTGACTCTCAATATAATAAAGCCAAAAATGTGGCAATGAAAGATGAAGGCGTCGTTTCACAAAAAGAATATGAAAAAAACAATTCAAACAAGTACAGCGCGTTTGTGGAAGAAGTCATGAAAGAAATTGAAGAAAAATCTGATGTCAATCCAGGCACTGACGGATTAAAGATTTATACGACATTAGATACTACAGCGCAAGACAGACTAGATGAATTAATGAACGGAGACACTGTCGGATTTACTGAAGGCATGCAGGGCGGCGTTACGCTTCTCGATACAAAAACCGGAGAAGTCCGCGCGATTGGTGCCGGTAGAAATTCTACTGTTGGGGGCTACAATTACGCCACTCAAGCTCAGCGACAGCCTGGTTCTACCATTAAACCCATTCTCGACTACGGTCCAGTTATTGAAAATAAAAAATGGTCTACCTATGAGCAAATTGATGACTCAGCTTACACCTATTCGGATGGAACTCCTATCCGAGACTTTGACCGCTCCTATAAAGGGCTCATGTCTATGCGTGAAGCGCTGGCACAATCTCGTAATATCCCGGCTTTAAAAGCATTCCAAGCAGTCGGAAAAGATGCTGCGGTTGACTTTGCCAATGGACTTGGACTGGGATTAGATAAAGATACCGTATATGAATCCTATTCTATTGGTGGATTCGGAGAAGGCAATGTTGGTGTCTCTTCACTGACGATGGCAGGAGCATACAGCGCGTTTGGAAATAACGGAACGTATAATGCACCGCATTTTGTAAAATCTATTGAATTTAACGATGGCACGAAGCTTGACTTAACACCGAAATCAAAGTCAGCAATGAGCGATTATACTGCGTTTATGATTACAGATATGCTGAAAACAGCTGTTAAGACAGGTACTGGACAGCTTGCACAAGTACCCGGTGTGGAAGTCGCAGGAAAAACAGGGACAACAAACTTTGATGAAAGTGAAGTCCAAAGGCATAATATCGCAAGCGACGGTGCCCGAGATTCTTGGTTTGTCGGCTACACACCGCAATATACAGCAGCCGTCTGGACGGGTATGGGAGAAAACGAAGCTGGAAAGAAATCTCTTTCAACTGAAGAACAAAAAGTTGCAAAGCGCATCTTCGCCCAGCTCATTGCCGATGTCGATGACGGAAGCGGATCATTTGAGAAGCCTGACAGCGTAGTGGAAGCCACTGTAGAAAAAGGCTCTAACCCGGCAAAACTGGCAGGGCCAAATACGCCAAGCGATAAAAAGCTCACAGAGTACTTTGTAAAAGGCACAGCTCCTTCTACTGTTTCTAAAACCTATGAGAAAAAAGAAAAAGAAGAAGCAGAAAAACTGTCTGGTTTAAACGTGAAATATGATAAAGACAATCAATCTTTGACATTAAGCTGGAAATACGACGGAGATGCGACCTTTGCTGTGAAGCAATCTGTTGATGGCGGCAGCTACTCAGAAATTCAAAACAGCTCTGCAAAAGAGGCAGTCATTTCGGGTGTGCAGCCAGGATCTGTATACAAATTCGAAGTAACAGCCGTCAGTGATGATGGCAAAAGTACAGCTTCCACATCCTATGAAGTGCCGAAAGCTGAAGACGATGAAGACAAAGAAGACCAGCAACAATCGGATGATGAAAATCAAGATGATGAGAAGACTCAAGATGACACACAAACTGATGATTCTCAAACAGATGACAGTCAGACAGATCAAGATCAGACAGATGATTCAACAAACGATCAAGACAAAAAACAAGACGACACGAACACCAATCCGTCTGACAACAGCAACCAAGATCATCCTAACAATAACAACAATAACAATAACAATAATAATAACAGCAGCAACAATCAGGATACATCGGATGGTGATACAAACTCAGATACGAATGGATCATCAGGCTCTGAAACAAATAAAAACAAAACACAAACGAACTCATCATCAACAAATGAAAAAACAAATTAAACAAAAAGCCATCACCTTTGGGGACTGACCCCCGTTTTTGAGACAGGGATCAAAACACCTTTTAAACAGCCAATTGTCGATAGTTTATCGGTGATTGGTTGTTTAGTTTCGTTTGAATACGAATATTGTTATAATAATGAATGTAT
>NZ_JAUMKF010000084.1:0-320 GCF_030519405.1 Bacillus sp. C28GYM-DRY-1 | reverse complement strand
GCTTGTTGGCATTGGCTTTCAGATGAGTTGAATCGGTGAATAGGACACGTCCGCCCACCATGTCATGATTAATGGCTTGAAGAACGATCTCATCAAAAATGTCTTGGAAAATCGTTGTATCTTTAAAACGTGTGCGTCTGTTCCAGCTGATGGTGGAGTGGTGCGGAACTGGATCGTTTATGTTCAATCCGAGAAACCATCTGTACGCCATATTGTAGTAAATTTCTTTTTCAAGCTGTCTTTCTGAACGGATACCGTAGAGGTAGCCGATAAACATCATTTTGAATAAAATCAGCGGGTCGAGTGAGGGGCGGCCTTTG
>NZ_JAUMKF010000083.1:0-344 GCF_030519405.1 Bacillus sp. C28GYM-DRY-1 | reverse complement strand
ATGAGATTGGCAGGCGTGCCTATGAAAGAGATCATGCAGAAATTGAATATTAAGAATAAGACACAAGTTCAGACATGGGTTAGATGGCATAAGGCTGGGGAAACACATCGATTTGAACAGCCTGTTGGAAAGCAATACACTTACGGAAAAGGTCCGGAGTATTCTTCCGAATTAGAGAAACTGCAGGCAGAGAATCGTTATCTGAGACAGCAGAATGAAGTTTTAAAAAAGTACAACGAATTGGAAAGGAAGTTGATAGCAAAACGTCAGTCGAACTTGTAGAAATATTGCACAGCACAATGACCGTGCAGGATATCTGTATTCATTTAGGTATCTCTCGGGCG
>NZ_JAUMKF010000082.1:0-351 GCF_030519405.1 Bacillus sp. C28GYM-DRY-1 | reverse complement strand
AGAAGGCTGTAGACATGAGATTGGCAGGCGTACCTATGAAAGAGATCATGCAGGAGTTGAATATCAAAAATAATACGCAGATTAAGACATGGGTCAGATGGTATAAGGCTGGTGATACACATCGATTTGAACAGCCTGTTGGTAAGCAATACACTTATGGAAAAGGTCCGGAGTATTCTTCCGAATTAGAGAAACTGCAGGCAGAGAATCGTTACCTGAGACAACAGAATGAAGTTTTAAAAAAGTACAACGAATTGGAAAGGAAGTTGATAGCAAAACGTCAGTCGAACTTGTAGAAATATTGCACAGCACAATGACCGTGCAGGATATCTGTATTCATTTAGGTATCTC
>NZ_JAUMKF010000081.1:0-383 GCF_030519405.1 Bacillus sp. C28GYM-DRY-1 | reverse complement strand
GCGCTCCTCTGGTCCGGGCTCCAGGAAGCGTTCATGGGGTACTGCGTGAAGCCGGCGATCTTCGCCTGGGCATCATCTATTGCTTCGTGCGTGGTCATGGGGCTCGTGGCGTTGTCGATCAGCTGTTGCGTGACCGTGGAGCCCAGGCCCATCACTGGACCTGTGGCCCCGAAGGCACTCGCCACGCCCAGGCCGGCCTTACCCAGGTGAGCGGCCGATGCGAATGCGTCCTGCATCGCCTGGGTGCTTGTGCCGGCGTCCCTTCCGGTCGCGGTGTTGTAGGCAGACAGGCCATAATTGGCGCCTTTAACGGCTCCGCTGACGGCAGCTATGGTTCCACCGGCGATCTGCATCCCCTTGGAGGCCGGTCCCGCACCCTGAGC
>NZ_JAUMKF010000016.1:0-81890 GCF_030519405.1 Bacillus sp. C28GYM-DRY-1 | reverse complement strand
GCTGTTCACGCTGATCTTTTGAGTGTTTGGACAACATGGTAAAACCTCCAAAATCTAGATTCACTCATATTTTAACAAAAAAAGCGTGTCGATGAAGCCACTTATTGTGACTTTGTCGACACGCTGAGATTGCCTGTTCCCTACAGGCAATCTTTTTTTATTTCATCCACAGCTTATATATACTCTGTGTTCCGCTGTTTTCTTCGCCTTGTGCAGCGAGCTTGTCATATAAGGATTTTGCCAGCGACAAGCCTGGCATTTCTTCTCCCATTAATTCCGCTTCCTCTAACGCAATTCCCATATCTTTAATAAAATGTTTCACATAAAAACCTGGTTCAAAGTTGCCTTGCAGCATACGGGGAGCAAGATTTGACAATGACCAGCTACCAGCTGCGCCCGTTGTGATGCTTTTCAGCACATTTTCCGGCTGCAGACCTGATTTTTGAGCATATGCCATCGCTTCAGCAACACCGATCATGCCAGCTGCGATTGCAATCTGATTACACATCTTGGTATGCTGGCCGCTTCCAGCCGGCCCTTGATACTGAATGTTTTCTCCCATTAAAGAGAAAATAGGCAGGCAGGCTTCAAATGCTTCTTTTTCTCCACCGACCATAATCGCGAGTGTTCCATTTTGTGCACCAATATCGCCGCCGGAGACAGGTGCATCTAAAGCGAACAATGCTTTTTCTTTGGCTGCTTCAGCAATCTTCTTCGCAAGCGAAGGCTTAGATGTCGTCATATCAATGAGATATGTGCCTTCTTTTGCGTTTTCAATCATTCCGTCGCTTCCGAAATACACTTCTTCAACATCACTGGGATAGCCGACCATTGTAATGATAACGTCCGCTTCTTTTGAAAGATCTTTGACCGTTTCTTTCCATACCGCGCCTTTTTGCAGTATGCTGTCTGCTTTTTCTTTTGTCCGGGTGTACACCAATACAGGATGGCCATCATTCAGAATATGTGATGCCATACTCTTACCCATCACTCCAAGACCGATAAAGCCAATTGTTTTTTTCAAGGTCATTCCTCCCAGATGTTTGTTTGATTTTAGTTAAATGTTATCATTTTACCTTCATTTTCTAGACTACCATATCTATTCTTTATATAGTAGGCTCTAAAAAATAAAAAATCCCCGAAACACATCATGTTTTGGGGAACTTTTGGGTTACAATGTGAATTTTGCAATAGTGTTCATAAGCTCTTGACTTGCATGTTTTAATGTTTCCGTTGAGTGTTTGACTTTATCAAGGGTGATCAGCTGTTCATCTGTTGATGCGTTCACTTCCTCTGCAGCGGCAGCTGATTCCTGTGATATGGCTGAGATGCTTTGAATGGCTTCAGAAATTGCGAGCTGTTCGCCGCTCATTCTTTGAATTTCTTCGTAAATATGATCAATGCCTTGCACCAGTGACTGCATTTCCGCGGTAATCGTGTTTAATACCTCTCCGGTCTCATGGATGGCATTGTTTTGTTCATCATTCATTCTGCTTGCCTCAACCATTGCGTGAGATGCCTCTTTTGTCTCAAGCTGGATAAGCTTCACAGTCTCGCTGATATGCTTTGTAGAAAGGGCTGATTGCTCAGCAAGCTTCCGCACTTCATCAGCTACGACGGCAAAACCGCGACCGCTTTCTCCGGCTCTGGCTGCCTCAATGCTGGCATTTAAGGCAAGCAAGTTGGTTTGATCAGAAATATCCGAAATCGCTGTAACGACTTCTTCTATATTCTTTGTTTGATTTTCCAAATCAAGCAGCATTGTTTCAACCTTTTTTGTTTCCATGTTGGCTTCGTTTGACTTCATCAGCAGCTGGCCTAGCGCATCAAGTCCTTTATAGCTTGCATCCTCAGACGATTTTGAGCGTTCTTTCATTCCGCCTGCCTCCTCAGCAATTTGCCTGATTTTCGTTGACAGGCTTTCTGATTTTTCATTTATGGTCTCGACTTCAGACGCCTGTTCTGATGCCCCTGCGGCTACTTCTTCAATCGCTTTTGCAATTTGTCCGCTTGTTTCATTTGTTTCCGCAGAGACAGCCGTTAATTGCTCAGAGATATCAGATACTTTCCCTGAAGAGAGTCTCACTTGCTCAACCATTTCCTTCATATTTTCAACCATTTGATTAAAGTCTTTTGTTAAAATACCGACTTCATCCTTGGATTTTGATTCCGCGTGCACTGTTAAATCACCCGCGGAAACTGCCTTCGTTTTTGCGATCAGCTGCTGTATCGGGCCTGTTATCGTTTTGGCCAGGAAGTAACTGAGAATCATTGCTGTGATAAGCGCAATTAGTGATATCCAACTATTCGCCCGATTCATTTTATCTGAAATCCACATTAATTTATCGGTATCAAATTGCGTTCCGACTTTCCAGCCCGTTTCCCCAATCGTTTGGTACACAACCATTTTCCCTTTTTCATCCTGTATCCCTTTTTCCTCGGATGCAATGGTTTTCAGTGTTTGGTCCTTTGATATATTTTTTCCTTGGTTTGACGGGTGTGCTAAAAGATTGCCGCTGGCATCAGCTAAAAAGGCAAATCCATTGTAAGGCACCTTTTGCTTATTGACCATACTCTGGATTGCAGAGAGCTTCAAGTCGTAGCTGGCAACCCCAATCACTTTTTGCCCGTCAAGGATCGCTTTCGATGCAGTGACAATCATGTCTCCCGTCACGACATCTTTATAAGGTTGCGTCCAAACGACTTGACCCGGGGTTTCAGCTGCAAGCTTATACCATGGTCTTGTTGTTGGATCATAATCATCAGCAAAATCAGCTTTCGGATATGTAAACATTTCTTTTTTTGCGCTGCCAACATAAGCCATCGCAACATAATCATCGTGATCTTTGATTTGTTTAATGTCATCGTTAAATAGCTGAGAAGCTTCTTTACTTGGTTTTGTTACAAATGTATGAGTTAATTCCCCATTAGCCAATCTTGATAATGAAATGGCATAACTCTTTAATTGTAATTCAATATTTTGTTCAAGTGACTGTGTCACGTTTTGAGTTGTATTTTTCCCATCCTCTGTAATCATCGGTTTTAGTGTCAAATAAGAAGACAGCATTAAAAGAACAACTGTGACGATCAACATGATTGAAACAAAAACAGCAATCTTCATGTGAAGTTTTTTAAACAAACCAATCCCCTCCTAATTTCTATATCGGTCCTTTCGTTTGAAAAATGAATAACCAAAAAATAAATGATATGAAAAACGGAATATATTTACTGAAAATTCAATCTTCGTTATAATGGAACAACAAAAGGAGGGTGATGATCATACGAAAACAAATGTATGTGCACAACGGCAGAAAATTTGAGACTTTGACCATCAGAAACTATACTGAAACTGATGTAAAGGGGCTGATTTCTCTACAAAGAGAATGTTTCCCTCCTCCGTTCCCCCAAGAATTGCTATGGTCGGAGGAACAGCTTGACAGCCATATCAAAACCTTTCCGGAAGGCGCTTTATGCGCGCTGGTCAATGGCAGAATTGTCGGTTCTATGACTGCCCTTATCATACATTTTGATCCTGGATCTCCTGATCATACATGGGCGCAGGCAACAGATAACGGATCTATTAAAAATCATGATCCTCACGGAAACACTTTATATGTAGTGGATATTTCTGTTTCTCCTCATTATCGAAAGCTTGGAATCGGAAAATGGCTGATGAATACGATGTATGAACTGACTGTTGACAAGCGGCTGGAGCGCCTGCTCGGGGGCGGGCGTATCCCTTTTTATCATAAATACTCACATGAGATTAGCGCTGTTCAATACGTTGAAGATGTGATGGAGGGCAAGAAAAAAGACCCTGTGCTGTGCTTTCTTCTTCATTGCGGCCGTTCACCGATTCGTGTAGTCAGCAATTATTTAGACGATAAAGAATCATTGAATTTCGGCGTTTTGATGGAATGGAAAAATCCGTTTTATAAAAAAGCGAGCTGTTGATCACAACAGCCCGTTAAGTGAAATATTCAATTTTCGCGTTAGGGAAATAGGTATCAATATAGGATTCAAGCGTTTCCCGGAGTTCATGCTCTTCATCTTTCTGATAAATATATTTTCCGATCCCGTAACGGCCCCATTTATATCGTCGCTTTTCTTCATCTAATTCAAGCTTCGTCTTCGGGTAATTCTTTTCTATCACTCGTTTTGCCGGTTTTGTAAAACGGTGCTGAATTAATTCAAATGTAATATCATGTCTGACATCCTGCGGCAAAGCAGCATCAAGCTTTTCAAACAGATGTCTATATCCTTCTTCCCAGCCTTCATGGATATAAATCGGCGCAACAATAAAGCCTAGCGGGTATCCTGCTTTTGCAACTTTTACTGCCGCTTCTATCCGCTTATCAAGAGGTGAGGTTCCCGGCTCAAAGTTCTTAATTACATAATCGGCATTAATACTGAATCTGAATCTCGTTTTCCCGTTATGCTTTGCATCTAACAGGTGATCGACATGATGAAATTTCGTTACAAATCTGAGCTTTCCGAGGTCACTTTGTCCAAAGTGTTCAATGGCGCGCTTCAGCGTGTGTGTCAGATGATCAATTCCTACAATATCTGACGTACAAGAGGCTTCGAACCGTGTGAATTCCGGTGCGCGCTCCTTCATATACTTATCTGCCTGATCCAAAATCTCTTCGACATTTACATAAGTTCTGATATACGGCTTTGATCCCATGGTTGTTTGCAGGTAGCAGTAATGGCAATGCCCCATGCAGCCTGTTGCAAACGGAATGGCATATTCAGCCGAAGGTTTGGAAGAATCAAACTTTAATGTTTTCCGGATACCGATGACTAACGTTGACTTCGCGTTACGATATTGCTGAAGATGATTTTTCCCAGGAATATTGCGCACTTGATTGTGAGATGTCGTTTCTCTGATTTCAATGCCCATTTTCTCAAATTTATCGTGTAATTCTTGAGCCAGCGGATATTCCATCGCTCTCGGTTCAATATACACAAGCTGCGGAACAAATGGGTTCTGCATAATGCCACATCCTTTTCCTTTACTACCGTTACTTTTCTCTTAAGGCGGAAAGGATATGAGTTGTAATGATTTCCTTGTTACTCATACGGATCGATATCAAATAGTTCTTTGTAGAGTGTTTTAGCTTCCTCATAGCTTGCAAATACAGCATCATCCTCTGCAAACGGATGATAGGTTTCATAAATAAACAGCGAAAGCTCACCTTCATGGTATGGATGGTGCACAATTTCAGCCTCCTTGATGTGGGCAACATTGGCGGCGTGCGGATTCCTGTAAATCACATAAACTGTATCTCCTGCGTTAAATTGGTTTGACATACTATCCCTCCTAGCCATGTTATTGTGCCCTTCTATACCTTTACTTATGAAAAAAAACCAGACAGGCCGGAGGCCGTCTGGTTTTTGTACATTACTTGAATGTTTCTTTTACGAACGCGACAACTTCTTCTGTCGTGCTCATAGATAAAATTTTCTCTTTGAATGACTCAGCTTCTTGTTTAGACAATTTGCTGATTTGTGTTCTTGCCGGAAGGATAGAAGTTGCGCTCATTGAGAACTCATCTAAGCCTAAGCCAAGAAGGATCGGAATCGCAATTTCGTCTCCTGCCATTTCTCCGCACATGCCAACCCATTTACCTTCTTTGTGTGCCGCTTCAATTACAAGTGTAATTAAACGAAGGATTGCCGGGTTGTATGGCTGATACAGGTAAGATACACGTTCATTCATACGGTCAGCTGCCATTGTGTATTGAATCAAATCGTTTGTTCCAATACTGAAGAAATCAACTTCTTTAGCAAACTGATCAGCGATGACTGCAGTTGATGGGATTTCAACCATCATACCGACTTCAATATCGTCAGATACAGCCTGTCCTGCTTTTACAAGCTTTTCTTTCTCTTCAAGAAGGATCGCTTTTGCTTCTTTGAATTCGTTAACTGTCGCAATCATAGGGAACATGATTTTCAGGTTTCCGTATGTACTTGCACGAAGCAGCGCGCGAAGCTGTGTTCTGAAGATTTCTTGCTCTTCAAGGCAAAGACGAATCGCTCTGTATCCCAAGAATGGGTTCATTTCTTTTGGAAGCTGCAGGTAAGGAAGCTCTTTGTCTCCGCCGATATCAAGTGTCCGCACGACAACTGATTTTCCTTCCATACGCTCAAGAACCGTTTTGTAAGCATCAAACTGCTCATCTTCTGTAGGCAGCTGATCTCTTCCCATGTAAAGGAATTCTGTACGGTAAAGACCAACTGCTTCTCCGCCGTTTTCAAGAACGCCTTTTACATCATCAGGAGTACCGATGTTAGCTGCAAGCTCTACATGATGTCCGTCTTTTGAGACAGTCGGTTCATTTACAAGCTTCGCCCACTCAGCTTTTTGAGCCAAATAAGCCTTATGTTTTTCTTCATACTCTTTTACAGTTTCCGCAGATGGGTCAATAATGACATCACCTTTGATACCGTCAACGATAACAGTCACGCCGTTTTGGATCGTGCCTGTAGCCGCTTTCGTACCAACAACTGCAGGAATCTCAAGAGAACGCGCCATGATAGCAGAGTGAGATGTGCGTCCGCCGATATCAGTTGTGAATCCTTTTACGAACTCACGGTTTAATTGAGCTGTGTCAGACGGAGTTAAGTCTTCAGCTATAATAATAACCTCTTCTGAGATCATGCTTGGGTTTGGAATTTCAACGCCAAGCAGGTGGCCGGTTACGCGTTTTGTTACGTCGCGAATATCTGCCGCACGCTCTTTCATATATTCGTTGTCCATTGATTCAAACATAGTAACGAACATAGAAGATGTTTCTTTTAAAGCGAATTCAGCATTCACTGAATCAGTGCTGATTTTTTCTTTCACAGGATTCAGAAGCTCAGGGTCACTAAGAACTAAAAGGTGAGCAGAAAAAATATCAGCTTTATCCTGACCCAGTTCTTTCAAAGCGTGCTCTTTGATTTTTTCGAGCTCTTCTTTTGAACGTGCAATCGCTTCATCAAAACGGCTTACTTCCGCTTCAGAATCAGAGATGTTTTTCTTTTCAACCGTTAAATCTGGTTCTTCAAGCCGGTACGCTTTTGCAATCGCGATGCCGGCTGAAGCGCCAATCCCTTTTAATTCTTGCATTACTCGCCGAGTCCTTCGCTTTTCATTGTTTCTTCTAAAGCGTTAAGAGCATCGTTTTCGTCAGCGCCAGTAGCAGAGATTGTGATCTCAGCGCCTTTAGCGATGCCTAGAGACATAACACCCATGATAGATTTAAGGTTAACTGTTTTGCCGTTATATTCTAAATTAACGTCAGCGTCGTATTTGCTTGCAGTTTGTACAAGAACTGTCGCAGGACGAGCGTGAATTCCAGAATCTGCAGTTACTTTGAATGTTTTTTGTGCCATTTTTATCATTCTCCTTTTAACTTAAAGCTTTATTACTTCACAATATTATATCATACAGCCGTACTTGTCATCTGACAAGCACAGCGTACTATATACCCTTATTTTTCAATCTTCACAATGTCTTCTTGCTCTCTGTTGACTGAGCCGCTTGCTTTAATGCTGACTGATTCTCCCTCAGCAAGGTTCGTAAACACGATCGGTGTCATGAGAGACGGTACATTCGGTTTGACTGCATCCAAATTAACTTCAAGAAGTTTTTGTCCAGGCTCAACGCGGTCTCCTTCTGAAACGAAAGATGTAAATCCTTCGCCCTTCAGGCTGACAGTATCAATACCAAAGTGGATCAAAATTTCTCTTCCGCCGTCAGATTGCAGGCCGATCGCATGTTTCGTCGGGAACACATTTAGAATCTTCCCTCGAACCGGAGATACGACAATTCCTTCAGAAGGGAGAATCGCAAAACCGTCACCCATCATTTTTCCTGAGAAGACTTGGTCAGGAACATCAGTAATCGGGTGAATTTCCCCAGCAATCGGAGAAACGAAAACTTCCTCGCCGATTTCATTTTGCAGCGGTTCTGCAATGACTTCCTCAACCTGCTGACCTACTTCCTCTTGAGCAGATGCTGTAGGTTCAGGTCTTGGCTTGCGTCCCGCAATGATGTCTTGCATTTGTGTTTTTAAACCGTCAGAACGCGGTCCGAAAATAGCTTGAATGTTGTTGCCGACTTCCAGCACCCCGGATGCACCGAGCTGTTTCAGACGGTCTTTATCAACCTTCTTCTGATCATTTACAGTCACGCGCAGACGAGTGATACAAGCATCAAGGTGTTTGATGTTTTCCTGGTCACCCATTGCCTGCAGGATCTCGTAAGGAAGGTCGCCTGCTTCCCCTGTTTTCCCAGATGCTGCTGTTTCAGCTGAAGCATCCTCACGGCCTGGTGTTTTCAGATTAAATTTGCGGATCGCAAATCGGAATCCCAAGTAGTAAATGACCGCGATCCCTAAACCAACAGGGATGACAAGCCACCATGCCGTCCGGTTCGGTAAAATGCCGAAAAGGAAGTAGTCAATTAAACCACCGGAGAATGTCATACCAATTTTAACATTCAACAGCTGCATGACCATGAATGAAAGCCCTGCAAACACACAGTGAATCGCAAACAGGACAGGCGCAACGAATAGGAATGAGAATTCCAATGGCTCTGTGATCCCTGTCAGGAAGGATGTCAGTGCTGCTGAACCCATAATACCTGCAACAAGTTTTTTGTTTTGCGGTTTTGCTTCATGATAAATCGCAAGCGCCGCAGCAGGCAGACCGAACATCATAAATGGATATTTACCTGTCATGAACGTACCTGCTGTTAACTGTACGCCGTCTTTAATCTGCGCCATAAAGATACGCTGATCCCCGCGGATGATTTCCCCTGCTGCACTCTTATAGCTGAAGAATTCATACCAGAACGGTGAATAGAAAATGTGGTGCAAACCGAATGGAATTAGCGAACGCTCAATCACCCCGAAGATAAATGCAGCAAGGGTTGGATTCGCTTCCACTAATCCTGTTGAAAAGGCATTTAATCCATGCTGGATCGGAGGCCAGATCACTAACATAATAAGACCCAGAATCAGTGCAGAAATTGACGTAATAATTGGAACGAAACGTTTACCCGCAAAGAAACCAAGGTATTGCGGCAATTCAATTGTGTAAAATTTGTTGAACAATAATGCAGCTAACACACCGACGATAATACCGCCGAAAACACCTGTCGCCAAGGTAGGTATACCCAGCATGTTTACATATGCAGGATGGTTTTCCGTGAAGAACTTGGCTCTTTCGATTGAATCGGAAGGAATGGTTCCGTTTGCAAGAAGAACCGCACTCATGGATACGTTCATCACCAGATAACCGATAATTGCAGCTATCCCTGCAACTCCATCACCGTTGGCAAGCCCGATGGCTACACCTACTGCGAATAGAAGCGGAAGGTTATCAAAAACAATCTGCCCAGCGCTTTCCATAACACCCGCTACGAGCTGAACATTGTCATTGCTCAAGAAATGCAGGACCTCAATCATGTCCTTATTTTGCATCGCATTCCCGATCGCAAGTAAAATCCCCGCAGCCGGAAGGATCGCAACTGGAAGCATAAGCGCACGCCCAATTTTTTGAAGAACGCCGAATAATGCTTTAAACATAAGAATTGACCTCCTCTTTTTACTAGTCTGACCTTACAGCTAAAAATCATGACAACGAATTCACAGGCGTAAGTCTTCCAGTTTAACCGTTTACATTTGCCCTTTTACACAACAAAAAGGACATGAGCAAAATTGGGTGTGCAAAAGAACGAGAATGGACTTCCCGTTTTTTCCCTCAATCACTCATGCCTGATCGAATCAGTAACACGTTATAAGGTTAAACTGAATTTATGAAATTTTATTGGTTAATCGGTACAGATGAAGCGTCAGATAAACCGCTTCCGCCTCATGAACTGGTTTCTTCAATGTTTGCTGCAAGATTTTAATCAATTTCCAAGCTGTATTGTAGCATAGCGGATATTCATTTTTCAATAACAACATTAATTTTTCTGGTTCTTTAGTCGGTTCTTCTCTTTTGATTCTTTCTATTGTAAATCTGATATGCCTGATCAGCCGTAAATAGTTGACACTTTCCTTGTTTACTTTCATTTGAAACGAGTCTTCAATCACCTCGACAAGCTGCGCCATCAGCTGCGAATGCTGATTGACTTCGGACAGCGGACGGTTAGTCAGAGCTGAATGGATATGCAGAGCAATAAAGCCGATTTCCCCTTCCGGGAGGCAGATTCCCGCTTTTTCATTGATCATGTCTATGACCTCTTTGGCGATTTGGTATTCTTCAGGATAAAGTGACTGAGTCTCCATTAAAAATGGATTTTTCATATCAAAGCCCTGTTGCTGCCTTTTGATCGCAAATGCGATATGGTCTGTTAGCGCAATGTGAATATGTTCATTTAATGAGTGGTTTGTCCTATTACTAATGTGATAGATGACATCGTTTGAAATATCAACGAGCTGTTCATCAACATAGTCAAGGAGCTTTTTAAACTGCTTTTGTTCCTTCTCGTCCTTTAAAATGAACATTTTATCGTAGCCTTTATCTTCAATGACATCATCTTGTTTTTTACCGAAACCAATACCTTTTCCGATTAAAACGACTTCGCTGTATTTATGATGAGAAGCAATTAAGACGTTATTATTCAGTACCTTTTTCACTGTGAAGGACCCATTCACGATCCTCAGCTCCTTTGTCATTCAATACCTCATATCGTACATAACGAACGGAATGCGCGTCAAACCTTTTTTCGACCCTTTCACTAAACAGTCGATCTTTCGATGAGACGGTAATCGAGAACTTTCTTTTCAATCGGCTGTTGCTGAATTCTTTTTTTCAGCATGGCAAACGCCTGCTTTCCCATTTCCTTTGTCTGAATATCAATCGTTGTGATACCAAGCGATTCGCTGATTTCATGGTTATCAATGCTTAAGATTGCAAGCTCATCCGGTACCGATAGCCGCTGAGCCTTTGCTTCAAGTAAAAGCCCTGCTGAAACTTGATCATTGGCAACGAAAAGAGCCGTCGGCTTTTCCTTCCACTTTTTCCACTTGTGAAAAAGTGCCTTGCCATCATTTATTGAAACCGCTTTCTCAATCACCCAGTCTTCATGAAATGCTTCTCCGATCTCTTCCAAGGCTTCTTTATAAGCTTTAATTCGAAAATGGCTATTCATGCCTTTTTTCTTGCCAAACAGATGGCTATTTTTTTATGCCCTTTGGCAATTAAATAGTCCAAGCCGTACCGGAATGCTTGTTGGTGAGGAATGCTGATGGTTGGAAAACGTCCGATATCTGAATTCTGGCAAAGCAATATCGGGCCTTCCCATTCCAGGATTTTTTCATCAGAAAGCGCTTTTGAGCAAAAAATTAACCCGTCAACCTGTCGCTGCTTTAATTGGGACAGCGCAAAGATTTCTTTCTGTACATCATAGTTTGTTTGGAATAAAGAGAGGTGAATCCCGGATTCCGCGGCAGCGTCGGCAATACCTGCAATCAGCTCTGCAAAATAAGGCAGATTAACCGTTGGCAAGACAACGCCAATCATATTTGAAAATCCTTTCGATAAATGTACAGCGTGGATATTTCTCGTGTACTCTAATGCTTCCATTGCCTCAAGCACTCTATTTCTTTTGTCTTCACTGACGTAAGGATGATTGTTTATGACTCGGGAAACCGTTGAAACGGAGACACCGGCTTTCTCTGCAATGTTTTTAATATTAGCCATAAATTCCCTTCTTTCTAAATTCCCTTGATCTGGAATGCGTTTCATACAATATGATAGGAACGTACCAGACATATTTTGTGTTTTTAGCTGAAAGGAGAAGATCAAATGGGTTTCTTCATTTTAATTGGATTATGTCTGACTGTTCTTGGCGGCAGCTGTCTTGCTGTAAAACCTCTCAATCAAAAACATGAAATTAAACCCTTTCGAACATTTGATGATTTTTTTATTTGATGCAGATAAAAAAGGACGATGTCGAGAACAAAGTCCTTTTTTATTTCCAGTTACGGCAGTATGATTAATTCCTTTGGATATTGGGTCAGAGCAACCGCTCCGTCCTTTGTTACATGAACGTCATCCTCAATGCGCACGCCGCCGATTTCAGGCACATAAATCCCGGGTTCGATCGTGTAGACCATGCCTTCCTGCAGCAGTGTATCGTTGGCTTGGCTCATAGATGGGTACTCATGGACAGATATCCCGAGTCCGTGTCCCAGCCGGTGGGGGAAATAATCTCCATACCCTGCTTTTTCAATAATTGCGCGGGCAGTTAAATCCAGATCTCCGATTCTGACACCGGGTTTGCTTGCGTCAATCGCGGCTTTTTCCGCTTGAAGCACGGTCTCATAAATCTCCTCTTGCTTCGGATTGACGGTCTTGTATGCAAACGTTCTTGTAATATCTGAGCAGTAGCCATCAAGAATAACACCGAGATCAAATAAAACAAGATCACCCTTCTTCAACGTGGCTGTACCCGGATTTCCGTGAGGCTGGCCTGATTTTTTCCCAAACAAAACCATTGTGGAGAAAGACATGCCCTGAATTCCTTTTTTCTTCAGCTCATACTCGATTTGAGCGAGCACTTCCATTTCACTGATGCCTTCACGCAAAGCAGCTGTACCGACTTCAACACCGTAATCAGCAAGCTTTGCCGCCTCTTTCAGCAAACGAATTTCATTGTCGTCTTTAATCAGGCGAAATTGATTAAGTGTTTCTTCTGCTGAAACAAATTGAGCACCGCCTACTGAATGCTTCAGCTGTTCTGCACGTGATAGTGAGATCGAATCCTTTTCTACCGCGAGTGTATGTATGCTGATATTTCGCTTTTTCAAGGCTTTCTCTATCAGTTCCCACGGATTTTCATGGTCTGCATAACCAATGATTTCGTGATTCCAGCCTGCGTTGCGGGCCTGGTTTGCTTCCATTCCAGGACAAACAAAGAAAGGGTCCTCTTCTTGAAAAATAAATAAACCCATTAATCTTTCATGCGGCTCTGTGTAAAAACCGGTTAAGTAAAAAACATTCTCTTTCGTATGGATAAATGCGGCAGTATGCCCCACTTCCTTCAGCCATGAAGAGACGCGTTGTATTCTATTCACTTCTAGTTCCTCCCTGCCATTTGCAATGCTTTATTCTGTCTTTCATTGTAACAGGTTTTACAGGTGTTTGCCTTCCGCGGCGCCTTCGTTTTCGATCCATTTTATTTCCTGCCCCGCTTCCTGTATACTGACAGTAGAGTTCAAGCGCAGGGAGTTGTTCCGTTTTGCTGATGAATTTTTTCAGACGAAAAGCAGTTATGTTCTTAACGGTTTTTGGAATTTCCGCTCCTTTTATCGGTATGAAGATGGTCGGTTTTTATTATTACAGCTCCATTATAGGCTGTGCAGCGGGTTTCCTATGCTGTATTCTCGCTCTCATCATGGTTACAAAAAGATCCGATAAAGACAAAAAAGAAGGAAAAGCTTGATACATAAAAAAACAGCAGCCCAATTGGACTGCTAATTTTTATTTTAGGAGTCTTAACCCGTTTAAGATCACCAGAATCGTACTCCCCTCATGACCGATCACGCCAAATGGCAATTCCATCACCTGCAAAAAATTGGCGCAAATCAGCAAGCAGATCACAGCTAGAGAAAACACGATATTTTGTTTGATAATCCTGTTCATTTTCCGTGACAAACGGCACATGTTTACGAGCTTTTTCAAATCGTTTTGCATGAGTACCATATCAGCGGTCTCAAGGGCGACATCTGTTCCGCCGCCCATTGCAATGCCGACATCCGCCGCTTTAAGTGCAGGCGCATCATTAATTCCGTCACCGACCATTGCAATCGTTCCGACTTCTTCTTTTAACCGTATAATTTCATTCACTTTTTGGTCAGGCAGGCATTCTGCAGCAACAGTTGTCATGCCGGCTTCGTCCGCTATCGCTTGAGCCGTGTCCTCATGATCCCCTGTCAGCATGGCCGTTTTAATCCCTAATCGGTTCAATTCTTCCATGACCTCTTTTGCTTCGGGCCTGATTTGATCTTTCAGAGCGATACAGCCCGCAATTTGATTATCCTTTTTGACAAATACAATCGTATGGCCGTTTCGAATGACATCTGATGCTGTTTGTTTTATAAATTGTGCTGACATTTCCTCGCCGATAAAACCCGCTTTACCGATCTTCCATTTCGCGCCCGACACTTCTGCCATAACGCCAAACCCTGATGTTTCTTCTATAGATATGTAGCCGGACTGATTTACGCCGCGGCTTTCAGCGTATGTTGTTATTGCTTGAGCGAGCGGATGGCTTGACTGCGATTCGATGGCATAGACGGCCTCAAGAACTTCCGCTTCACTGAATCCTTCTGCAATTCTGATCGTCTCAACGGCAGGCTGGCCTTTTGTTACAGTGCCCGTTTTATCAAACGCAATCATTTGCACAGAGCCAAGCTGTTCAAGGAAGACACTCCCTTTCACAAGCATACCGTTGCGAGCGCCATTTGAAATCAAGGACAACGCAGCCGGCATAATAGAGGCGACAAGAGCACAAGGTGAGGCGACAACCATAAATACCATTGCGCGGTAGAAGGTTTCACTCCAGCTCCAGCCCATTGCAAAATGCGGCACGAATAACAAGAGCCCCACCGCGATCAGCACACCTTTTACATAAGCATTTTCAAATCGTTCGATGAAAGCTTGTGCGGGTGAAACACTGCTTTGCGCAGATTCAACCAGTTTGATAATTTTTCTGAATAACGAATCTTCATTTGCTTTCGTAACACGGACGGTCAAGGAGCCGTTGCGATTCACTGTTCCCGTAAATACAGCGTCGCCGGTGTTTTTTTCTGCAGGCATTGATTCACCAGTTAATGCTGACTCATCAATGCTTGTTGAGCCTGATTCAATGATACCGTCTGCCGCTACGCGTTCTCCGGGTTTGATCACAATCATATCACCGGCCTGTAATTCCGATACCGGAACTCTTTTGGTTTCGCCATTGACCATCAGCGTTGCTTCTTCAGGCTCAAGCTGCATTAAAGAAGTTAAATCTCTGCTGCTTTTATTCATCGTGTATGTTTCTAAAGCTCCGCTTAAGGAAAAAATAAATATTAAAATAGCACCCTCCGCCCAGTATCCGATCAAGGCGGAACCAATTGCAGCAAAAATCATTAAAAGTTCTACATTCAGCGTTTTGGATTCGAGCGTTTCTTCAATTCCTTCCTTTGCTTTAGCAAATCCGCCGATCACAAAAGCCAGCAAGTAAAGTGTTATTGATAATACTTGATATCCGGATAAGAGCCAGCCCGCCAAAATAAGAGCGCCTGACACGAGTGCTGCGATAAGCTCCGCATGCTGTGCCCAGTTTTTTTCTTTCTGCTCTGTTTTTAATGACTCATGCGGATCGTGTTGAACGATAACTTGTTCATTCACATCAAATTCTCCTCTCTAATTGAGAACGTAAATCATCTTCATTTCTCTTATAAAAACAAAATTGCCGCCCAAAAGGCAGCTTTATGTCAGTTACTTCTTGATGTCTTCCTTTATTATAGCATGCGCAATCAGAATTTCAATTATAATTATTTTAATTTCTTCTTGATAATAATTATCATTAACATCCATAATTCTTTTTTAAACAAAAATAGCTGAGAGTCAGTGCTCTCAGCTATTCTTCCGTCCATTCTTTCAGTTGTTCGACCGTCATCGGGCCAATCTTTGTTTTTTCAATTTCCCCCTTTTCATTCAGCAAAAATGATGTTGGGATCGTGATGATATGATACTCCTTCATCAATTCTCCTTTTGAATCAAGAACGATCGGAAACGTCAGCTTGTTTGTTTTAATAAAGTCTTCAACGGCTTGCTGATTTTGTTCTGAGTTCACTAAATTCACCGTTACCAGCTTTACGCCGTCGGATTGATGGATATTATAATACGATTGAAACTGGGGAAGCTCCTTTTTGCAGGGCGGACACCAAGAAGTCCAAAAATGCAGGATGGTTTTTTGCCCTTTATGCGGGATCGAGATATCCTCCCCTTCTATCGTTTTCATAAGAAAAACAGCAGGAACTGCAGGCTGTTTATCCTCAGCGGCTGCCACATCAGGAAACCATGCAATCATCCCCAACAACATAAGGCATATCGTTAGCAAGCGCTTCGTTAACATGGAATCTTCCTTTCATGCTTTTCAATTAGCTTGCCCCTGCTTTTTCTTTATCATCCTTCAATTCGCGGCGTTCTGTTTCCTCCCGTAAGGAAAACAGACACCCGCAGCACTTTGCAAATCTGTGTATAGTGAAGACTCGTCAGCAAAATCATCCCGGTGTTCATCCCTAGGATAATCCCGAGCATTTGCAAATTCTCCATTGACCCCAGCACATACATCATACTTAGGGCAACGATATGGCTCCACACATTGTGATAAAAAGCCTCTTTTACAAACCCCATTCCGATTAAGCACGCCTGCAGCGGCATGACAAACAGATGAAAAAGAAAGTAGGGCCACAACAGCTGCAAGTAATACTGCGCTTCCGGGGAATGAAAAAACAAATGTGTGAGAGGTTCCGCAAACTGGAACATGATCCAGACGGCCGGTATGCCATAGCCAAACGTAATGAAAATTGACTGCTTCAGTCTTTTTAATACGATGTCATATTGCGAAAGGGCATAAGCTTCCGAAATACTCGGTATCATGACAACCATTAACGAATGAGCAATAAAAGCAGGGAACGACCCTATCGTCACAGCCACACCGGCCAGCATACCATATTGATCGATCGCCGCTGTCCCGGCAACGCCCGCAGCCAAAAGCGCTCCTTTTACTAAAAAGGGTTCAATCGCATTGACGACTGCATGAAAAATACGAAGCCCCGTTGTAGGAATGGAAACGGCAAGCAGTCTTTTTCTTACATCCTTTCCGCGTAAATGAATGTGCTGCTGGCCGGATACCGCCCGCCTCGCCATGATAAACTGTGAATATAAATAAACAAGCACAACCACATCACTCACGACGAGGACAAACAAGGAAATCAGCACAGCCGTATTCAACTCAAATGAGTACCATTGAAAAAAGAGGAATAAGCACAAGAGCTGGATGATTTTTTTCAGCACATTGGCGATTGCGATCTTCCCCATTTTTTGCACACCCATAAAATACCCTCTTGCAATTGAAGTAAAGGCGACAATAGGAATTAAGCCGATGACAATCCCTTTAATAAAAGGATGGTATGTATCAAATACCGGAATAAACGGAAGAGCAATACTGGCAGCGGCGGTAGAAAACGCTGTAAAAACGACCGTCATTCTGAATGCGTGCCTCAGCATGCTTTCATGAAGCTTAGGGTTTGATTCGGCAATGAATTTAGAAATTGAGATTGGCAGTTCTAGGCTTGCGATGACGATAATTAAAAAGATCGTGGGCAAAATACTCATGTAAAGCCCCATCCCGTGCTCGCCAAGCTCTCGCGCCAAAATCATATTCACGACAAATTCAAGGCATTCAGCGAAAAAGGCGGCAATGGATAAAAGAATGATCCCTTTCACAAATCGATTCATGAAGTCTCTCCTTGTCTCTTGTACTACCAACATCATATGAGACAAGTTTAAAAATTATTTTATTTTTACTCTTTATATGTAAAAAAGCACAGCTGAGACAAATTGTCTCTTCTATGCTTAGATGGCAAAAACGTGCCTGCCGATTTTTTCTATGATTTTTCTTGAACGAATCCAATCATCTGACGCTGTTTTCGGATTATAGAAGAATATGGCATCTGTTTCTCTACTTTTTGAGGACAGTGCTTCTTCGGCAGCAGCAATCGATTCTTTATCAGGCTTTTCATTAATGCTTCCGTTTGCGACCGGTTCAAAGGCGTTTTTCTGATAAATAACCCCTCTTATAGTATCAGGAAAACCTTTTCTCTCCGTTCTGTTCAGCACAACGCTTGCTACGGCGACCTTGCCTTTATAGGATTCTCCCTTAGCCTCTGCGTGGACGAGACGGGACAGCAGATCTTTTTCAGACTGTGTATATGTTTCTTTCTTTTCAGTTGTTTTGGCCGGCTTGTCTTTGTCTTTCTCTTTCTCTTTCTTTTCAGTGTGTGCTGATAACTTAATCGGCTTTATTTTATTCTGGTCCTTATCAGCAGACAGTGAAGGGAATAATTCGTCTCTGTCTTGATCTATATGTGTAAGCCATTTCGCTTCTTCATGTTTTGTCTTCTTTGTGCTCATTAGTGAAGCATGTGTATGTTCAATTTTTGCTGCAGGCATGAAACAAAGAAGAAAAACAGCCAGAGCAGTGAATTTCGTTGCCATACAGTTTCCTCCTTAAAGTGCTCAAAAAAACACTTCATTACCTTAACAAGGGATCCATTCATTTTCACGGAAAAAGATTTTCCAACTCTCCCAAGGAGGCATCAGGATGGAATTTACCGGATGACCGGCTGGTTAATGGAAGAAAAAATAGCTTTGAATTACATAAATATTGTTAATTAAAAACACAATTATCCATTTATGGTATTTTACATTTTAATTACATATATTACAGTAGATTGTAATAAAAGATCTACATTCTGTCATATATGAAAAAAAGGCATCTCACGTATGAGAAACCTTTAGCTTCTTGGTTGTTCTAAGTATTGAAATATTACATCTCCACCTTGCTGGGCAATACCTCGGAAATGTTTAAAATCATCTTGTTTAGATAACACAGCCCTGAAATCCAGGAAATGCTCTTTCTGGACTCTCAGTTCATTTATTGCGCCGGTGCGCAGCTGTTCAATCATTTCTGTAATCTCTTCGGGACGCAACAAAAATTCCCCCTTTTTCTTTCTATTGACGAAAATCAATATATCATCTTTATAACGTCAGGACAATTCCTTAGGGAGATAAAACTCCTTATCGCTTTACTTCTCAATGAAAATACTGCAAAATACTTTCAAAAGGCATTATTATGTTTAAAGGAGAGGAAGCTTGTGAAAATCGCTAAGGTTGGAAACGTCATTGAATTTAAAAACGGATTAACCGGTGTTGTTGAAAAAGTAAATGAGAATTCTGTTATCGTTGATGTGACGATCATGGATAACTATCGGGATCTTGAGTTAGATTCATTGACAGTTGTTAATCATAAAAATTACAAGATCATCAGAGACTCCTATTAAAACCTCCTCATTTCCACATTCATTCGCAAAAGCTGCAAGACGATCAATTTTAACACCTTACATATGAAATTCGCTTTCTCAAAAGCTGCCGGCCGGCAGCTTTTTTACATCAAAAACACCGATTATGAATCGGCGTTTTTGTCTATTTCCGTTATTTCTATATAGAACTCGCTGGCAGATCCTGCTTCATACAGGTTGATCAATGACGTTGAATAATTTGTAATCTCCCCCCGGAAGGCAAGATTTCGTTCCGGAACCTCCACGTTAAACGTTTTTTCATACAACAGGACAGCGATATCATGATAAGTCTCACTCGTAACGTTTAGTGTAAATGCAATTTTGCGCTTCGGCTCGCTCTCCTCTTGATATGCAGCTATTTCTAACGGTACATCATTTAATCGCAATGTTTTCATTTCATATCACTCCTTTATCGTTCATGCTCTTAGCATACCTTAACGAACGTTTACAATGAATCTGTACTATTATGTTTACCAATTCTTTAGAAAAGACACCTTTACAAACATACGTTCGATCAACTATAATAAAATAGACGAGCTGCCATCCAGCATCCCGTCTTTTCATTAGAAAGCGGCGAGTGGAGCCCCCCGAATTCACTCGTCTTTTTTATAAAAAACACTTTTTAGATAAGTATATCTTTCACCCACAACCATCATATCCAAAAGATGGCATCCTTCTTCGAAGTTATCTGAGTATTTTATTTCCCTTTTAACCAAAAAAACACTTAGAAAGCCCGTCACTCAAAACTTTTATAAGTTGACAATCTGCAATATCCTTCATCATTAACCATTCCTCTTTATCTATCGTATAAGTTTCGCCGCCGATATTTTATTTTCTTATATCCGCCTCAAACATATGTCAGCCTAACCCTCTCCTCATGCATCGAAGGAGGAGCCGTGTGTTACTCGGCTTCTGAAACTGCATGGTCGTTTTTCATTTGTAACCACCTCTCTCATAAATATACCCCCATCGTATGATCGCATTAATAACTGCGTATGTAATTCGAAATCATGAAAAAAAATAACCCCGCCAAAAAGGCGAGGTCACTTTGATTACGAAAAATTAGCGATTATCAATCGTCTCCGGATACAAGTCATGGTTCATCATACGGTATTCAGCCATTTTCTCATACTTCGTGCCCGGTTTTCCGTAGTTTGTGTACGGGTCAATGGAAATTCCGCCTCTTGGCGTAAATTTGCCCCATACTTCAATGTAGCGCGGGTCCATTAATTCGATCAAGTCATTCATGATGATGTTCATGCAGTCTTCGTGGTTATATGGGGCTCGAATTCCGCGTCAATCCTGCGCTCACACAACGTTCACACTATCCGGTCACACTGCGGTCACACTCCGCAACCAGCCGATCTAGCTTTTCGGCTACTTCACGCTGCATCGAAGGCAAGACGTGACTATACGTTCCGAGCGTCGTTTTTATATTCGCGTGGCCCAGCCGTTCTTGTACCAATTTCGGACTCACTCCGATACTAACGAGATATGTCGCGTGAGTATGGCGCAATCCTTTTAACGGTATTTTCGGCAAGCCTAAACCGTCGCGAGTTACGTTAAACGCACGCCGGAAATTATTTGGATGTACCCAGCTTCCGTTTTTCGTACATACGACTAGATCGTTGTCATCGTACTTATCCCCGAGCACGATCCGCTCATGATCGATTAATCCTTTATGCGTAATAAGTGACGCGATTAAACGGTCCGGTAAATTAACGGTACGGAACGCGTTTATCGTCTTGGCTTCCGGAACCAGACCGTAATTACCATTGTCGTCTATCTTCGAAAGCGTTTGGCGAATCGTTAGGATCTTCCGCTCGAAATCAACGTCCGACCACCGGAGCCCCAAGACCTCGCCACAACGCATGCCGGTAAGAACCGATATTTCCATTCCGATAAAATGCCGCGTTAAATTAAGAATACGTGCGCGAGCGTCAAGGAACGTTTTAATGTCGTCGGCTGACCACACTTCTACGCGCTTATTTTCCGTCGGCAAGTTAATTTCGCGAAGTATTTCGAGATCAAACGCACCTTTGCGCGAAGATTTCTTTAGCACTTCGCCCACTATACCGAAAGTAGCTCGGATAGTTTTGCCGGCAAGATTGCGCTCATTATGTAGCCGATTGACAAACGACTGCAAAACTTCTTCAGTTATATCCGTAATTTTTAAGTGTCCTAAATACGGAAGGATATTGTACTCGATCTGCTGCCGGTAGTTTACGATTGTACTAGGGCGCAGACTAATCCGTTTAGCTTCGAACCAATGCTCGAGGAAGGGTTCAAATAATTGTTTAGAAGGATCTTTTTTTATTTCTTTTGCAGTTAAGACTTCTGCCAAGACCTTTCTCATTGCCTTTTTAGCTTCAGATTTAGTAGAAAAACCTCTTCTCTTAATCTGTCGACGTTTACCAGTGGTCTGTGATTTACCTGCATCTACTATAAAATAATACTTCCCAGTCTTTTTATCTAATTGTATGCTAGCCATGCACATCTCTCCATTTTTTTTGATGCGCGGCCCTCATATCTATGCTAACACTTATTGTAGGAATTTGTAATAACCCCTTCTATTTTCTTCAACTAACCATGCTTTTCAATTTTTCTTCAATTATATAGGGCAAACAGGAACGAAGCTAAAAAGGCGGCTGTGAAGCCGCCCTTCTCCGTCCCTACCGCCCGTCCAACAACTGCGCCATTCCAACTTCATCCGACATTTTCCGATCATAGTACGGGAAAGTAGCGTTGGCAACCGTCTGACCATCTATGCTTATATGGATCGAGCCGTCTCGGTTCACACCCGATTCAATCGCTTTCAAAACGTGAAGCACCTCGTCCGAAACCGCCGGACTGCCGCTCGTTGCCGCCGTATAACCTGCGTCAATCATCCGCATGAGGTTCGCTTGTTGCGCTTCGGTCAGCACCATCTCGTTACGGAGCGCGCGAATATCAACTTCGTGACTCATCGGTCTGTCTGCGAACTTAGACGCAAGACCTCCGGTATGCAGCTTGTTGATCTGTCCGCGACCGATAATACCTCCGGTGTGGTAAGTACCTTCGTTACCTCTCCCGCGACTTACTGCACGCTCTGTTTTCATCGAGACATCCGTCGTAATTGTCGTAATCCGTTTCGTAATGTCTTTGCTTAGCGTGGCGTTCATGTTTTCGGCTTCGGCCGTTATCTCTTGGACGCGTCCCTTTGCGCTTTCTAGCTTAGCTATCTCGCTATCGATTGCGTCTAATGACTTTCGATACTCTTGCTTCTTCTTGTCGGCGGCTGACGTGTTGTTTACGAGGTTAGCTCGGGCGTCTTTTAATCTCGCAATTTCTCTGTTAAGAACGTTGATACCTTCGCCTTTCTTCGCGTTTAGGCCAACTTGTCGAAGCTCAAGGTCGACCATTTTTTGCTTTACAACGTCGAGTTTGCCGATCTCTTCGTTAACTTTTTGCAGGTCCTCATTTTTAGTTTTTAAACTATCCAAATTGGCAGAATGCTGATCCCTAAGTTTTTGGAGCTTGTGCTGTTCTAAGGTTAGTTCATTCTCAATCATCGCTAAACGCGCTTTGTCCTTTGACGCCTTAGCATCATCGTAGGCAGCCTCTCTTTTCTGAACGACTTCAACCTGATCGCTGATTTGGCTCTCAATATCTTTTCTCTCCGTCTTAAGTTGATTAATGTCTTGAATTAATTCCTTTTGTTTGTTCAGGTTTTTGTTCATATCTCTCTCGATATCAGCTTTCTGGCTTTCTAGGTCAATACGCAACTCTTCCGCCTTAGCCTCGCTTAGTCTTTTGACAGCCTCGGTGTTCTTTCCGAATGCGTTCCCCTGCTCACTAATAGCCGCGCTTGTTTGCGGAGCTTTTTCTAAAATCTCGCCATTAAGTTGCAAATACCGATCAAACTCGCTATTCGTCAACCCCGATTTCTCTCGAAGCCCCGCCTGCTCATCTTTCATCCGTTTAATCGAATCCGCATTCGTCTCGGACTTAATCCGATCATTCAAGTCGAGGTAATGCGCAAACTCATCCGACGTCAGTTTCGTTTTAGCCTGAAGCTTATCAAATTCGGTTATCAGCCCGTTAAGTGAGTCGATCTCTTTCTGCTTTGCGTTTGCCGCTTCAAGGCTGACCGTATTCATTTCGTCATAACCGGCTTTGACGCCGACTAAAAGGCCGCCAAGGATCGAAAGCCCCGTTATGATCCATCCGGCCGGACCCATCGCAACGAATAAACCGCGTAATGCTATGCCGAGTTTAACCGCCGACGACGCTACGAGCGCAATTGCTGCGGCCGTACCCGCCATTTCGAGTCCGGTCGTAATGATGCCCGGGTTGAGCTTGTTAAGGAAATCGAGTATCTGCGTACCTGTATCGACTATTTTTCGGAAAGCAGGTAAGAACTCATTACCGATTTTGATGCCGAGCCCGTCGAGCGCTGATTTAAATTTCTCGAATGATCCGTTAAGGTTATCCATCTGCGTCTTAGCTACGCGATCAGCCGTACCGCCTGCGTCTTGTAGCGTTTTAGAGTAATCGCGCAGTCCTTTTTCTCCGACACCCAAAAGCGTTACGAATCCGGACGCCGCCTCGGTTCCGACTAATTGCGCTGCGGCTGCCGTTTTTTGTGCTGACGTCATACCATCAAATCTTTCCGCGATATGTCCAATGAGTTCCGGCAGCGGCTTAAGATTTCCGTGCGCGTCTTCCACTTCGATACCGTAGTTTTCCATCGCTTTTGCGGACTGCCCGACCGGATTCGCCAAGTGCAATAACGAAGCACGAAGCGCCGTACCTGCCATCGATCCTTGAATACCGGCATCAGACATTTTCGCAACGGCTGTCGCTGTATCTTCCATCGAATAGCCAAGAGATTGCGCGACAGGAGCGACAAATTTCATGGCCTCCCCCAATTGCGGAAGGTCCGTATTAGCCGTCGTCATCGTCTTGACGAGAACGTCAACAGCACGGCCGGACTCTTCCGCCTTAATGCCGAACCCCGTCATGATATTCGATACAATGTCCGCCGAACGTCCGAGACTTTCATTTGATGCCGCCGCTAAGTTAAGTACCGACGGCAAAGAGGCGACCTGATCTTTCACGCTAAAGCCGGCCATCGCAAGGTACTGAAGACCTTCCGCAGCTTCGACCGCTGTGTACTTCGTTTCTGCGCCCATTTTAGACGCAATGTTTTTCAGGTCTTCGAATTCCTGTCCGGTCGCTCCGCTTATCGCCTTAACGTTTGACATGGCCTCTTCGAAATCAGCAGCTTTTTTGACGGAGGCCCCAATGCCCGCAGCGACCGCGGCTCCGACCGCAAGCGACGCTTTTTGTACGAGGCCCATTTGCTTCGATACGTTTTCGGACGACCGCCCCATGTGCGTCAGATCATTTCTTACTTGCGCCTGCCTCCGGCTCCATTCGTTCGTATCTAGAACTAGCCGCGCCTTAATTTCTCCGACTGTTGTTCCGCTCATTCTTTATCGCCTCCCTGCGGACGATTTAAGAAAATCAAAAGTTCCTCCGCACTGTACTGATTTAAGACCTCAGTTGCTTCAGCGATTTTTGATTCCTGCCCATCGGTGAAGTCTAACTCACCTTTTAGGACTTTTTCTGTGACCCATTCGAAAATACCGACCGCATAGGCGACTCTGTCCGCTTCTTCTTTCGTTACAAAAGGAATTACCTCTCCCATTTCATTCGCTCCTTTTAGGTAAAATTAAAAAGGGCGCCCATTGCGGACACCCTGCTTCATTCGAACTCTATTAAATTACTCTTGACCGGAATACGACTCAGGATTACGAAGGTAGTCCGCCATCTGAGGGCCGAACGTTTTAGTCGCTACATTGTAATACTGGTCATATTTCGGAATAAGTGGCTGTTCTTTTTTACTCAAGGCGGACTCCTTAATCAGTTGAGCTTGTTTTTGTTCCTCGGTAGACGCCATATTTGTCAGCTTCGTATTTATATGGCCGAGTTTTAGTTGGCTCGATACGTCTTTATTAACAAAAGAGGCGGCCAGTGCCGGGAATTCTGCCATCATTTTTCGAGCAAAATACGGGTTATCAATCGTGTTGATTAAAGATTCTAGCTTACTCAATCCTGATTTTGTATTCGTCGCAAGTATAGTATCCGCTCTAAGCGCAGTAAGACGTCGCTCAAATTCAGCTTCTACTGCTGCGGACGGTTTTTCTACCTCAGCGAGAAGGATTTCATCCGCAAATACGACCACGCTATCGGAAGTCTTATCGAATTCCTTTTTAGCACTTTGAAGTTGCCCCAATAATTGGTTTGAATATTGATCGCGAACCTTATCTAGCTGCTGTTTTTGGCCAACATGTGTAAGGGTAACGTCTTGAAGTATCTCCGTTTCGCGTTTCTCAAATTCCTGTTTAGCTTTCATAACCGAACCTTTGACTGATTCGCGAATTTGCTCCATTTGCGTGTAACTCTGGTTCATCTCTTCAAACTTATTCATTATAAAATCCCTTCATTGTTTCTTTGCCGATTTTACGCCTTATTCAGCGGGGAGTTCCCCTCTGGTCCATGCTCGGCGTATTTCAGGTTCGATAATTCCGTATGGATTTGTTCCGCTAGGTCTATATGTGAAAATCGGTTCATTAACGTAAATGCTCGGCCTATATTTTTCGAAAAGCCCATTTTGAGTGGCGAATTGTGTCTCACCTATCTGTCTGGCCATATCAAAATAGGTCTGCCGGCATTGTAAATCAATTAAATCGTGATAACTTGCCGCGGCCTTTAAGTATTCCATCTTGGCTTTACGGACTCGATCGAGTGCCGACTGCTCGTGCTTTTCCTTGTGTTCAGTTACCTCAGCCGATAAAGTCCGAAGTATGTCCTCTTTCGCAGCCTGTATTTTTCGATCATGCACTTGTTTAACGGATCTTTTCCTTTCGCTCCCACCCGAAACTTCCAGCCGTAGCGACTCGACCGTCTCTCTCGCCTTACGCTCTTTCGTTCTCTTTGCAGGAGATGGATCAAGCGCTAACTCCATTACGGCCACTTCCAAAGCTTCCTCAGCTTTTTTAAGCTCTTCCGCTAACTTTTCATCATGCTCCTGCAACTTCTCATTAGTTCTCTTTTTTTGATTTTCTAGCTCTTCCAGGTGCGATATTTTCCCTTTTAATTCTTCCGAGTATTCGAATTTCATCCTAATCCCCCTATGAAATAATATTTTTAGCATGAATAAGGTAGTTTTTTAGCAGTAATAGCCGGCCCTTTAATGAACGACATCCGTCCAGCATTTCCATCGCTTCATCAATCGCGCTTACTTCTTCCGGACATGCCTCCATATCTGTAAAGACAGTAGAAGCGAATTCATGAGACTGGAACCGCCCCATAAGCCGCGCAGAAGTCTGGTAGAGTGAAGGATATTTCGGAACCGCAACTTCGACCATTTCAAACGCCAAGTCGATAAGTGGTTGATCGAAAACGATTTTCAAGTCGACCACCCCCGCCAACTCTGACGCAGCCCTTAGACTACGCTGAAGAGCAATGTGATCGGTACGGCTGCCATCGTTTTTGTGCTTGCCCGCAGTAACAAACAGGCCGGACGTCTTTATGCCTTGGTAATTGGTAACGAGATAGGCATAAACGACCCGCTTTTCATCGCTCACTTTCGTTATATAAAGCGTATGTTTCATCTTTCATCCCCCTCGGCAGTGAGAAGTCCGACCTTGTACTCATTTACCGGTATTCGATCAACCCCCTGTACAACAAACGCATTTTTCGCACCATAATGATAGGCGACATCGGTGGCCGCATTGAAAAGCGCACGTCGGATTTCGAGCTCAGTCGCTTTAGGGTTGTGCCGGACAGTAGACAGCGCGATAATGCCGCCGTCACGGCCAGTCACCATATATATGCCTCTTTCTACGTCAAGCTCGATAAGCGCAACGTCGCCCGGTAGTAAGCCCGTAAAACTGCCGCCTTTTGTTTCGCGGATGTACGAGCTCCCTGATTCTCCGTAACTACCCCAAAATTCGGTCATTTTAGATACGCAGTACATACGTCTTCCTCCCTCTGATACTCGATATTCGGTACTTCGCCGGCTTTCCGGCAGTAAAAAAGCGCCTGTGACACGAGTAAGTCTCGGTGACAGCCGCTAATCTTTCGCAATATTTCACCTGTTTCCGCGTCAACCGTGAGCACTTCGTCAGGTTTTACGTAGACCAAGACGTTAGTCAAAGATGTACCTCCTTTAGATACAAAAATCGAATTCTAATAGTAATATAGCCGGATGTCGTTTTTTGCATTTATAAAGCCCGTCATATCAACGTTTACAGACGTTTAAATCGTCATTCTTTTTCTTTGTCTATCTCGATAATCTTGATTCCTTCGCCGACTGTTTTCCTTTTCATTTTCAACCGCACATCCGGCGCAGTATAGTTGCCGGTTACTTTTGCGCTCGAATCGATGGCCGCAACGGTTGCATTTTCCCGCCCTGTTCGACTTACTTTGTAACGGGTGATTGGCTGGTAAATATTCGAGGTACTCCCGCATTAAAGCCGGATCTGCAGGCAGAACGTTTCGCATAAAGTACGGACAAACATTTCCCGGCATTGAATCCGTTTTGATTTCAACTGTACACAGACCGCAACGCTGAAGATCACAGGCACCGCTGCTTTTGTAGTTGGCGCATTGATTTCGGGCTAGGCGGCCGAGTTTAGTTCGCATCGTGTTGATCTTTCGCTGGCTCATTTAATAACCTCCGTCTGCGCGTAAAATTCAAGCAGGCTAATCACTTTAGCAGGGTTAAGATCCAATTTATCTGCTAATCTTGTAGAGACTTTTGGAGTAATTTTTCGCTTTCCCTTTTCGATCATGCAAATAAAAGCCTCGGAAACACCTGTCAAATCCGCTACATCCTTTTGTGACAGCCTATAAATTCGGCGAATTTTCAAAACCTGATCACCGGTCAATTCCATGTTTTCGATCCCCCTTTGTTAAATTTCCTTAACTAAGTGCCGAAAAAAAGGCATAAAAAAAGCATTAGCCAGAATGGCTAATGCAAGATTGAAAGAGATACCACGCGCCAGTATCCCTCTCACTATATTCGTGATTTTTCCCGTTTGTATGATAGATTTTAAGGCCCGATGCAATATTCACTGTAAAGATACCCGGACTCTCACCGTCTTTGAATTTTTCATACTCTGACTTCTCTTCCCCGTCGCTCTCAACCTGACCAAATTTTATATCGCCCGACTGCTTGGCTTTTGTATCTCTGCGGGGAGAATATGGACGATTTCCGTCCGACTCTCGCTTCCCGTATAATTCTATTTGATCGTCAAAAACAAGGCGGATTTTGTCCTTTTGACCGGCATTTTCTTCACGATTAGGAAGATATCCGTCGCGCTTGGGAGCCAAGTACGTGCCAGTCTTTTTAAACCGTTTATCCGCGTCTCTTTGCTCCTGTCCGCAAGCGTCGCTGCAATATTTCTTTTTTCCAAGGCGCCGAAAAACATTGTTACAATTCCAGCAAGCACACACTCGATAGCCTTCCGGAACTTCGGAGGGCATGGACGGTATATACTTTCGCTCTTCCTGCTCCCATTCTTCCCGGGTCCGTTCTTTTATTTGAAGCCGCTCAATATTTTCATGGACTTTGACAAACAGGTCGCTAATAAGATTCATTAACTTCGGCTCCGATTGTAGCGGACTTTTTCCGGAAGCCTGTACGTATGCCGATAGCGCAGCATCCACCTCGCAATTCAGGCGTGCGGCATCCATAAATTCGGAGTTGACCTCGGTTTTCCATCTATTTATTTTTTGTTTGAGCTCTTCCTTTGGTTGGTATGTTTTCATTTTTATTTCCTCCTTTCTTGTTTAAAACAAAGCAATCGTTCGCTTGCGCTCACTCTTGCAGATATTCTTTATCGCGATAGAAGTTATTTAATTAATAAGTATCTGCGCGAAAGTGTTTTAATTGAGCGCTATTATTTGTTGGTATTTTTAACGTTGGTATGTTTAACGTTGGTATGTTTACTCGGGTATCTAATGACCCTTTGCAAGCCCACCTCTAATGCCCGAACCCAAACGGTCATCTAGTTCCTGTATCACTTATAAACAGAAAGATCGGGCAGTATTTTTCCACCATCTTCCGAAACTATATAGCCGTCATCACTGATCCTCGGACAAAAAGAAACAAAGTACCATTTATACCGACTTGTCCCGACCCAAACGTCTCTCGCTTCGAGTAACAACCCGTTAGTTAGCAAAATATCAACGAGCGGCTTAATTCGTTTCTCTGCAATTCCTAAGTCATATACAATTTTGTGTTTTGCTGGAAAGCTAGCCCCAAAGCGTTCACTTTTTTCGCCACTCTCTAACGTATGCTTGCCATCGACATATGAAAGTAGATAAAAGTACAAAGCGATAATGTCTCTAATTTGTGGCTTTCGCTGCTTCCGTTTATAAATTTGATCAAACTCACCAATAATACGCGGAAACACCTTGCGCATAAGGTCGAGGTTATACATTTCATAGTTTGTTTGTTCTAATAATTCAGTCTTATCATTAGGCAAATACTTTTTAAATTGCTCCATTTACTTATCCTCCTCACACACAATATTTTGTGTGTTTTTATTTCTCGCTTATATAACGGGTAGGTAGTAGCCAGTATTGCGACATCTTGCACAAAACAATATGCAAGTAAGGTGAAAACCGCGCAGTTCACTAAATAATACCCGTGACTTTTTCAAACCGCACAATTAAGGGAAAATTTCTTCCATCATCATTAACTGCGAGGCTAGATACCAGATTGGCACAACATTTTCGTAAATAACTGCAAATTCACTTTTATAAACGGACACTCTATAAACCTTTTCGTTCTCACATATATAATGGGTAGGCTACCGTGAATTTTGCGACATTTGATTCAATACTTTTTCTCCTGACATTTTTAAACTCCGTATTAACTTCCGTTTTAGCAAAACCTTTTCATTAATAACTGCGTATTAACTTTCCAAAACGGACACTTTCCGGTGAAACCTTTTGCCTCCTTCCCTTAAAACCCCATCGATATATTCGATTTTGCGACATACCAAGTAAAACTTTTTTACAACCGATAATATGTACGCCCAATTAATGCCGCACAAATTTCTTGCGTCATTAATAACTGCGTATTAACTTCCGGATTGGCACATCTTTTACGCTAATTTTTCGTCCTTCATAAGTAAAACCCCATCGCTGTGCTCGAATTTGCATCATCGGTTTAAAAACTTTTCTTCCGTCACTTATAGATGCGTATATACTTCGGGAAAAGGACAAAAAAATTAAGCCGGTTTGTTACCGGCTTTAACTTCGGAACCTCCATCAATTAACTTTTCCGGAACGTCATGTATAGTACCCGACTGCCCCTCGATCTTATAACTCCGTTCTTCGCACTGCCGGCCGATTATCTTACCGGTCAAAGCTTCCGCCGAAAGCCAAGTCAGTCCGTCTGTTTTAACGCCCCAATATCGCACAGTTTCGCCTATTTTATACACGGTTTTCACCTCAATTCTCAAATGTAAGGTACAAGTGCGCGTTCTAACTCGCTTCTCTCTTTTCGCAATTCAGATCGTTCGATATGCAGCCGCTTGTTCTCAGCGCAAAGATTCGCCAAGCGTTTATTTAGTTTCGCCTTCTCCTCAAGTTTCGCCTCGATCATTGCAAGCCGCACTTTAGCGATCTCGTAACTATTTTCGTGAAAAGCAAGTTCAGCTTCGCACCATTTGCGGTGGGTCTCGTCTCTTTTCGCGATCAGAGTCTTTTTAGTCGACTCCTTAAGCGATTGGCAAACCTCTTCCGATAAGTTGTGCGGTGACTGTATCGCGTAATCAATGGGGAAAACGTCTAATACGGTGCCATTCTCGGCAATAACAAGGCGCACTCTTTCGTTATAGTTGTCGTAAACGGCTTGGCTTCCGCTTGTTGATTCGAGTGACCAAACGAACGCGGCGCCTTGAGCATATTTAGGCAATACGTTCTGTGCTTGCGTTTTTGTAAGACCGAGACGAGCTGTCGCATTTTTTACTGCTGTGCGAGAAACGTTATATTTATTCATCGTGAATCCTCCCTTTCTAGTGAAAAACCAATCTGAATGAAATCCATAAATGACATATTTGCAAGTTCAGGAAAATCGATTTTGGAAAAATCTCCGCCTAGCTTCGACGTTCCTACCATGATAAAGCGCGGATGGTTATCTTCGTAGATATGAAAAACGTTATTCTTTTTCTCCAGACGCTCAACTTCGTAAAATGCGAGTTCATCGTCTCCCATATATTTCCCGATGATGTCGGGACTCATTAACCAGGCGTCAGATACCTCGTGCATCGGCAGCCCCGTATCAAATGCGACTCCGTGCCAGTGAAGTTTCACCTTCGGGCTATATTTTTCTGTCATGCTGACCGCACCTCCTCACCGAATAATTCTTGCGCTGCTTTAGGCTTGATTTCTGCGCAACCAGCAAATGCTTTTCGGGATACTTGAGGCAAGAGCGTAAAGAATTCCTTTGGCGAAAGATTTACAAATTGCGCGTCTGAGCCTGCCGGATAAATATTCCACCAACCAACAACAGTTTTTCTATAGTAAACGTTCATTTCCAATTACCTCCTTTAATTTCTCATCAAGACGCAACACTGCAATAAGAAGCAAATCATGTGAAATGTATCTTAGGGTTAGTAGACTGCAAAATTTTTGCTTCTGATCTGATTGTCGATTTCTTCACCTAATTTTACTTCTGAAGTGTTACTTGTTGAGTTAATAATATTACTACAGGAGTAAAACGTCAAGAGGTTTTCTTGCGTTTTTTAAAAAACATTTTACTGCTGCCGTTTTACTTGTATAATATGGTTAAAATGAAATTAAGGAGGATTAGAGAAAATGCCTTTTGAATTTAAGTTGAACGATATACTGGACGAGCTAGAAATTACTAAAAACAAACTAGCTGTTGAGGCAAAAGTGCGACCGGCAACTATCGGGGATCTTTGCGAGGGGAAAACCAAACGGATAGAACTCGAAACAATTGAGAAAATCTTATATGTATTAAATAATTTCTCACCAACTAAGACATACACCATTGACGACATTATTCTTTACAACTTGGATATTGAGGATAAATCATAAAATGTTATTTGAAGGAGAAAAACAAGAATGGCTACTCTTTAAGGAAAGGGATCTATCGGTTAGAGTTTTTAAAGCCAATAATACATACGAAGCATATGCGACAATAGCAGATAAAGGTACACATGTAGCTCGCGGTTTAGAAAAATGGTCCACGATATCCGAAGCAATTGAAGGGATAATACAAAAATAAAGACGCCACGC
The DNA here is from genome assembly GCF_030519405.1 of Bacillus sp. C28GYM-DRY-1. Classification (NCBI taxonomy): domain Bacteria; kingdom Bacillati; phylum Bacillota; class Bacilli; order Caryophanales; family Bacillaceae; genus Bacillus; species Bacillus sp. C28GYM-DRY-1. The sequence continues at coordinate 49,425 of NZ_JAUMKF010000016.1, read as the reverse complement.
TGGCGTCTTTTTAATAATCGCAATCTTTATCTCTACATTCTTCCTTTCTCACAGCATCTATAGTGTGTCCCATAATCTTGTCATTTGCCTTATCATAAATACCGTCAAATTTATTCGATGTATCATCGTTGTAATACCCAAAAACTTCTATTCCACCCATTGGATCTATTTCGTACTTATCTTTAAATGTAACGTTATGTATTCCTTCATAATTTGCTTTGATAAATTTCTCCATTCGTTCTTGAGCAATCTTCACCTCTTTTGTTAGTTCATTTTTATCATTAATATTCTTCATTATAAAACCTCCAACTGCTATAATAATTATTATCAGGATAAAAATGTATTTTTTCATAGAATCACCCCTTTCAATAATTCATTTTACATTATATGTGAGGAGTTTTATATGGCTAAGAACATCAAAGTACCTGAAGTATCTGATGAGACTTATTACATACTTAGTCGGTACGCATACAAATATAATAAACTAAAAGAAAGCCTAAAAAACAATCAACCTATTATAGCTGATAAAAATATCCCTTGGTATGTTGAGAAATTAAAAACCGACGAAGATACCGGATTGGATGCAGTTGTACTATCGCAAGGAGAAAAAACAAAAGATGGTAAATGGGTTAAATCCAAAAATCCAGAAAATGTTGTCGTATCTTTTGCAGGCACTGATCTCGCAAAAAACCCGATCAATGATGGCGTAAAAGCCGACGGCGGCAACATAGTTTTTGGAAGCGACCCCAAAAAAGAAGCTCATTATATCGTTAAAAAGGACGCAAAAGACACGTCTAAAACACTTGGAAAATACAACGGAACACCTTCTCAAGACGCGATGCTTACAACCGGAGACTATAAACTCATTACGAAAACATCGCAAATCGACCAAGCAGACCAGCTCGTTAAAGAAGTGAAAAGAAAGTATAACGGAACATCGACGATTGTTTCAACAACTGGTCATTCGCTTGGAGGTGCAGAAGCAGAGTATAGTGCGGTAAATAATGATATTTATGCGGTCGCGTTTAACAGCCCTTCTGTCGTCAAACTACATACTGATAACATGCAAAAAGAAATAAACGATGGCTTGTACGACCCTTACGTGAGGTCTATCATCAACCCAGATGATATGGTCGGAGCCGGTTACTGGAACGAGTATGATCGCCACAACGGGACCACAATTTACACAAAGAATCCAGCACTATCGCAATTCAGTCGCGAACAGAGACTTAGCGGGCGATGGGGTGATCAAATCGCTAAGAACCTCGCCTACTTTATAGGCACAGTTATTGTTCGCAATCCAGATACACACGGTCTAAATGAGGCAAACTTTATATTTGATGAGAACGGAAATATCACGAACGTAAACGGCGATGAGCTTGTCTACGATAAAAACCTAAACGCAATGCTACCGGCTGGCGCGATCGGCGGCGGGGGTGCCATTAAAGTCACTCCCAAAAGTGCGAAAAAACTTGCCGAAAAAGTTGACGCGATGGTCGAGGATCTGAGAATGATGAAAAAAGAAGCGCAAAATGCTTATCAAGAGCACGATGAGAAAGTTGCTGAACTAAAGACGGAATTTTTCGGTCAAGTTGGCCATGGCTTTTATGATCAGCTAAATGCGCATGATGTAACCAATACGTTAGAGGATATAGCCCAGTCTTACGATAAAGGACCGATATTTTTCGACACACAGGCTGAACAATCATACATAGATTCGCTACAGGCAGCAATTACAGATCTTGAGGAAATAGGCGGTTTCTTAAATAAAATCGCCGACGATTTTGAGGAAAAAGATCAAATGCTTGCCAATTGGCTAAGATTATAGGAGTGACACCGCAATGCCAACGTTAGACAACCTTTTAGAACATAAAGATGATCCAATGCGAAAACAGCTGCAGCGTCAAATGCTGAAAGCAGGGATGACGCAAGTGGCAAATACTAAGCTAGCTACGGTTCGTAAAAACCTAAAACCAAAGTTCGAGATGAATTCGCTGCAAGAAGAATTAAACGACGTATATTCAGCCCTTTTATACAGCTTCGAGGGAAAAGCGCAAAAAGCACTTGCTCAGCGTATCAGTGAAAGTGCCCAGCTGATCGTGAACGCGGAGAACGACGGAGAAACTTTTGTTACTAGCTTTAAAACGAGATAAAAAGCCATTTTAATTATCGATGATAACCAGCAGTTTATTATAGACAAGTTCAGTCTCAGAGGTGATCGAAATGAAATTAAAAGCTACACCACGCCTACACGCCGTTATGAAGGACAAAGGGTGGACACAAGTGAGGCTCGCTGAAGCATCGGGCGTTCCTCAAGGTTCGATTTCGCGATTCGATAAGAACACTCGCCACGAAGATTGGCACGTTTTCTCGATTGCGAAGGCGCTTAGCGTGGAAGTCGATGAGTTGTTCGAAATAGAAGAAGACGCTGAATAAATCGGCGTCTTTTTTTTTTGCTTCCGTATAGTAAAGAGAATTTTTGAAATGCTCGTTTAAAACGTGCCTGGCGCCCAGGCTTTTCGAAGCGTTTGGAGGGTCGCTCGTGAGACGGCGAAGGCTGACATTCCGCATAGTTTTTCCGTTATAATTAACACGAGGTGATCGAAATGAAACTTACGGTAAAACCTCGTCTTGGCGCGGTTCTTTCGCAGCTAAACTGGTCGCAGTCCGAATTATCGCGCAGATCCGGCGTCCCGCAGTCGTCGATATCTCGGTTTGATAATTCCGAAAGACACTACGACTGGCATGTCGCAGCCATAATGAAAGCAACCGGAGCCAAATACGAAGAATTATTCGAAGTAAAAGAAACGGAAGAGGACGCTGAATAAATCGGCGTCTTTTTTTGTCTTGAATTCCGTTCAACCACCCGAGTTCAAAATTTTGCGCGCATGTTCCGAACAGTAGATGAGGCGGCCTTGGCGGGGCACTTGGGGAGTCGGCGGCTTTTTATTTATTTTCCATTTAAATACGATTGTATAATTCATTCATGTTTATGAATAACGAATTTAACAGAATGAAGTTGAGTTAAATTCAATAACAATCATAAACGTTGATATAACAGCGTTAGTAGGCGATTACCCCGCGTAACAAATCGTATGTATTTTATACAACGTTGAAGCCGCGCCACACCAACACCCCACCGACTGCCATATGCCGCATACCATGTATAAGATAATGCATATTGGTAATACGTCGGTGTTACACGCATCTATCAGTTGGACGCAATGTGTCCCGATAATGATACGCTCACATATTGCTGGAGTCGTTGATATGACGCGGTTTAACTCAATACTCTCTTATGTAATAACGCTATAACCTAGTGCCCCCATGCCCGTATTACAGGCGTAACAGTACGCAACCCCCTGAGTTTCGGGCGGCCATCCGCGGTAGACGCGGCTCGTTGGTGCAGACCCTATACCTCGATAGCCTCATACGCAGCCTCGATCTCCTCCGCAGTTATGCCGATATACCTTAACGTCTGCGCCTCCGAACTATGGCCGAATATCTTCATAATCCGTGTAATGTCGATTTCCTTTGCGTGTAACTGATAGCCGAATGTTTTACGCAACGTATGCGTTCCAATCGCAATATTCAGACCTGCACGATCCGCGGCAGCCTTTAGAATATTATACGCCTGGACGCGACTAATCGGTTTGTTTACGCCTTTACGCGACTGGAAGATATACGCATCATCAGGGCCGGTCAGTTTAACGGTCGCAAGCTGGACCGTTTTCGATAGCTTTATCGGCCGCATCTTGCCCGTCTTCCCCTCTCGAACCTTTAGGTGCGCCTGACCGCGCAGATCACCAATCTTCAACGTTAACAAGTCAGAGATGCGTAGGCCTAAAGAAACGCCTAGTATAAACATCATCTGATCGCGTCCATGAAGGGCGTTCTTCATTTTATTTATGTCTCGTTTCGTTTTAATTGTGTCTACAGCGTTTGCCATTATATACACCTCGTTATTTAAAGTTTGAGATATACTGAAAATCGACTATAAATATTCCCGAAGGTTTTCAGCTACTTCATTTTTATCCAAATACAAATACTGTGTTGTTACGGAAAGATCGCTATGGCCGAGCGCTTTTGATATATCTGTTAATCTAGCGCCTTTATCAAGTAATGATTTGGCGAAACCTCTTCGCAGTGCATGCGGATTAATATTTTTCAATTCATACTCACGAGCGTACTTATTTAAACGCTTCTGTATGTTATTGTTTGATGGCCCCGTTACGATTGGTCCGCCCTGTTTCGTAATAAAAACGTAGTTATTATCTTTATGGTATTGACTTCGGATGGCTTTGTTTTGCTTCATCAAAACGTCTAACATACGTGTAAGAATATCATCGAATGGTAGCAATATAGATTCGCGATTCTTTAGAATGTCGCCGTTCAATCTTAGTAATTTATCCGAGAGATCAATGTGTTTTTCTTCGAGATTTGCCAGGGTACTTACGCGAATTCCCGTTTTATACATAAGAAGAACTGCCGTAGCATCGCGCAATTGGACGAAATCTCTTAAGTCTAATACAGATAGTAGTATTTTAATATCCTGCTCCGTCGCTCCTTCTTTCACTTGTTTATCAACCTTTATATTAATATTCTTCCAAAACTTCGTTTCAAACCATCCATTGTCATAACAGCGCGTCAAAAAAGCCTTTAGACACTTTAGACGTATTAGTCTTGTTTGTGAGCTGACATTCATTTTTTCAAGCCATAAATAAATTGATTCGGTAGTTATTTCATCTAAATATGTAAGGCCCTCTGATTCGAAGAAGTTAATTACGTAAAGACGATAGTCACTTATGGTTCGCTTCCTATTCCCCGCAACCTCCATTTGCCTTAGTACAGTAACTAGAGCTTTTTCGATCGTTGTTCGGTCCCTATTAGAATTAGTTGAACTTAATTTATGTATTAAATTAGATAACTCAGTTAAATCCTCTTTGACCATGAAAATGTCCTTCTTTTTTGTCATTTTAAATACTCCTTCCATCAAAAAGGATATAGAGTTAACAAACCATTTTCAACAAAATAACGAAAATTGCATTGATTTAACCAAATGAAAATTACTATTTATACCTAAAACACGAACATAAAACAGTAAATTAATACTAATTTTAACGAAACACGAACGAAACTATTCACTAACAATGCGACAAACTAACGCACGAAGACGCTACCGAGACGTTAACGAATCGAATCGCGCAAAAAAAAATCCCCGTCAAAAAGACAGGGATCGTGGTCACACTTTTGTATATTTTCGGTCACGGTGTGGTCACAAGAGGGCCGCCAAATTGTGACCGGGTCACATTTCCGCCTAAAATTGACGCTAAATGTTCGGATTTTACTGTGACCTCATTACGAGGCACACTCCGTATCACTTCGAAAAAATTAGCGATTATCAATCGTCTCCGGATACAAGTCATGGTTCATCATACGGTATTCAGCCATTTTCTCATACTTCGTGCCCGGTTTTCCGTAGTTTGTGTACGGGTCAATGGAAATTCCGCCTCTTGGCGTAAATTTGCCCCATACTTCAATGTAGCGCGGGTCCATTAATTCGATCAAGTCATTCATGATGATGTTCATGCAGTCTTCGTGGAAGTCACCATGGTTTCTGAAACTGAACAGGTACAGTTTTAATGATTTGCTTTCAACCATTTTTTCATCAGGGATGTAGCTGATGTAGATTGTTGCAAAGTCAGGCTGTCCTGTCTTCGGGCATAAAGATGTAAATTCAGGGCAGTTGAATTTTACAAAGTAATCACGGTTTACATGCTTATTCGGGAAGGATTCCAGCACGTCCGGCGCATATTCAAACAAATAATTTGTTCCTTGGTTGCCAAGCAGTGTGACACCTTCTAATTCTGATTCTTTTCTAGTCGTCATATTTATCTTCCTTTCTATTATACTCCGCGTTTGTTGCCCCATAACAGGGTGTGCAGCTGCGGAAGCACTCTGACCAGATTCAGCTCCGCGTCTACAGCTACCTTATCAACAAGCGCTTCATATTTTCCAAGCAAATGTGCAATCAGTGACTGATCGTCTGTTGTATGCACATCATCATTACCGACTTGTAAATAAAACGGGATTTCCGGGTAACGTTTGTGCACCGTTTTAGCAAACTCCAAATCTTCATCACTAAAAATGACTACCTTCAAGCTGACAGCATGCTGTCTATTATTCTCTTTAAGCGAAGTCAAAATGTGATCAAGCTTATTAAAGTTCGTCACCATTTTTGAGCTTGGCGGTTTTGGAGAAATTGTCAAATCATCAATCAGCGTAAACCAATCCTGATAAACAGTCCCCTGGGTTTCAAGAGCTGCACGGATATTGTTTTCCTTCAGCAGATCTATAAAAGCATCCAGCTGTTTTAACAGGGCCGGGTTGCCGCCTGAGATCGTCACGTGTGAAAACGCGTCTCCCCCAATGTCCTTAAGCTCGGCAAAAATCTCCTCAGCCGTCATCCAGCGAATATCTTTTTTAGCAGACCCGTCCCAAGTAAAGGCGGAGTCACACCAGCTGCAGGAATAGTCACAGCCTGCTGTACGGACGAACATCGTTTTCTGTCCGATCACCATGCCTTCCCCTTGAATCGTCGGGCCGAAAATTTCTAACACAGGAATTCCTTTAGCCATTCGAACCACCCTTTTTCGGACGGTAAACACAATAACTTGTCGGTGTTTCACGGACAAACACCTGTACACAGCTTGGCTTATTCTCCAATGTGTCTAAGTAAGCCTGCACCTTGTCATAAATCGTTTTCGCCACGACTTCAGTTGTCGGCAGTGAATACCGGTCGTCCTTAGAAAATTCTTCATGATCATTTAAAAGCGTATGATCATAGTTTCCGTGCACCAGTTTTTTGAGTACGCTGAAATTGACAAGGAAGCCGGAGTCGTCAAGTTCGTCGCCGGCAACGGTAATATTTACGGTATACGTATGCCCGTGAACCATGCTGCACGCGCCAGCACTTTCCCGAGGGATAAAATGAGCAGCTGAGATGTGCATGTCCTTATTCAATTCAAATGAATAAGGATGCTGGGCCTGCGGATAAATTTGAGATAACAATTTACGCACGCTCTCCTTTCATCGCCATATATTCTTCATACCCTTTTGAACGAAGGTGGCATGCCGGACATTCGCCGCAGCCGTCTGCGATAATGCCGTTATAACATGTCAGTGTATTGTTTTTTACAAAATCAAGCGCGCCAAGCTCATCTGCAAGCTTCCACGTTTCTGCCTTATTGAGCCACATGAGAGGCGTATGGATCACGAACGGTTTCTCCATCGCCAAGTTTACTGTTACATTACAAGATTTCACGAATTCATCGCGGCAATCAGGGTAACCGCTGAAGTCTGTCTCGCAAACTCCTGTAATAATGTGGCGCGCGCCAATTTGGTATGCCAGAATAGACGCAAAAGATAAGAATACCAAATTGCGGCCCGGAACGAATGTGGATGGCAATTCGCCGTCTTTCACTTCTATATCAATTTCATTTCTTGTCAGAGCATTCGGTGCAAGCTGATTTAAAAGTGACATATCGAGCAAATGGTTTTTCACACCAAGCTTTTCTGCAATGGATTTTGCCACTTCAATTTCCTGCGAATGACGCTGATTGTAATGAAAAGTCACCGTTTCGACTTCTTCGAATTCCTTTAGAGCCCACAGTAAGCACGTGGTGCTGTCTTGACCGCCGCTAAACACGACAATTGCTTTTTCTTTTTTCATGATTCCTCTCCTTCTCCGCAATAAAAACTTTCGGCGAGAGACATCGCTACAGCTGATTCACACAAAAAAACACCTTTTCGGAAGGTGCTCTAGAAAAACATAAAAAAGGCCGTATCCAAGGATACAGCTCGTCCTTAGTTTTTTATAGAGGGTGTAGCTAGAACCTCTCCCGCATATCGAACGGATTTTCTTCAATTTTTCACTTCTGCTATCTTACCATACTGTTGTTTTTCTTGACAATAAAAAAGTCAGCCCCTAGCTTTCCGTTCAAGCATCGTTCTGCAATGACGGCTCGCTTCATTATATGTATGTTACAAACTGCGCCGCCGGGGAGACCTTTTGCAAATCAGGGCGCCTATGAAGGCCAAACTCACATAGCCAAACAAGGGATAAATCGTTGAAATCAGCTTGCCGTATCCAATTTGGCTCGTGATATAAGCCGTAATCATAATGGCTGCAAAGATATATTTGCTTTTCATGGGCAGAAAGCTCTGCACTTGTTTTTCCAACCCATATAGATTGCCGATAACTGATGTGAACACTTCACCGAAGATAATGAGCAAATAAATCAAATGGACAGATCGCGCAAAGAGATAAACCACTTGAGCCATCGGTATATCATATAAAAATACATCCGGGAGTGTCGACAAAGACAGAAAACTCGCGGACAGCACAATCGTCAGCATGGTGCCTCCGATTAAAGCGCCTTTTTTTATCACTTTTTCCGATGGCATTTCATTCGCCAGCGGAACCAATACAGCCTGGGCAAGCGATAAATTCAAAGCGCCGTAAGAAACCGCTGACAACAGCCAGTCCCAGCGATGCGGCCAGACCCACTGTGCTGCGTTCCGCGACTCACTGAAAATAAAAGAGTCGGCCACCACAATCATAGAAAAGATAATCAAAAGAGGAACAACAAACACATTGACGCCGAAAATGCCTTTTACCCCTTTAGTCATCACAATTAAGCTCAATCCGATTGTAATCAGCATCCCAATCTGAGCAGACATCCCCAGTTGCTCCTCAAAAAGCGCCCCTGCCCCAGAAAGCATAACAGATGTGACACCGAGGAGAACAAATAGCATAAACACATTGATAATCCGCCCAGCTGTCGCCCCGAACAAGAATATATTCATTTCTTGATATGACTTAGCATTGATTCGCTTTGAAATGATCATCAGCTTGGCCCCCAAAAACGTAAACATCCCGCCGCTGATGATAATACCGAATAAACCGAACCAGCCGAACTTCAGAAAAAATTCAACAATTTCCCTGCCAGTCGCAAATCCAGCTCCGACTACTGTGCCGACATACACAAAAGCAAGCTGACTTGCAGACCCTTTTGATTGTTCCATTTCTCCCCTCCGAACGAACCGCAGTTTTGTCCATATATACCTTTTTATAACCTATGAGACAAGTTCATTGAAAAGACGAAGAAAACATGTTTTACTGGGTAAACAAATCAAAAATTTTTTATGCAAAAGACTTGAAAGTCAAAGATGGTCAGAGTATACTATGAATCAAAGTTGGTCAAACGAACCGGCCTTTTTTAAAAACCGATTGGTCAAAGTTGGTCAAATAATCAGATTGCTTTGAGCATATGGTTTTGACAGCCGGTAAGTTTGCCGTATACTATTAGTCAAAGAAGGTCAAACCCAAACGACCTTTTTATTCACATCCATTGGTCAAAGAAGATCAAACTTTTAAGGAGGTTTTGGCAAATGCGTTGTCAACATTGTCATCAGAACGAGGCGACGATTCGCCTTAACATGCAAATAAATTCCGTTCATAAACATATGGTTTTATGTGAAACCTGTTATAACGAACTGACTCGTAAACCTTCAATGAGCATGAGTCCTCAATCTTTCGGTTTTCCGTTTGAACATGCATTCCAGCCGAAAGAACATAGCGCAGCAAAACAAAGCGAGAAAAAAGGATTGCTTGATGAGCTGGCTCAAAATATTACAAACGGTGCAAAAGCAGGTCTCATTGACCCCGTCATCGGCCGTGATGAAGAAGTGGCGCGCGTGATCGAAATTCTGAACCGCCGCAACAAAAACAATCCAGTTCTGATTGGTGAGCCGGGTGTAGGGAAAACTGCCATCGCCGAAGGGCTTGCGTTAAAAATTGCTGAAGGTGATGTTCCAAACAAACTGAAAAACAAAGAGCTTTACTTGCTTGATGTTGCATCCCTTGTTGCAAACACAGGGATCAGAGGCCAATTTGAAGAGAGGATGAAACAGCTGATCACAGAGCTGAAAGAACGAAAAAATGTCATTCTGTTCATTGATGAAATTCATCTTCTCGTTGGTGCAGGCTCTGCAGAAGGATCAATGGACGCAGGCAACATTCTTAAACCTGCGCTTGCCAGAGGCGAACTGCAAGTCATCGGTGCGACAACACTGAAAGAATACCGTCAAATTGAAAAAGATGCTGCACTGGAAAGACGTTTTCAGCCTGTCATGGTGCAGGAGCCTTCAATCGAACAGGCCATCCTCATTCTGCAAGGGATCAAAGACAAATATGAAGCATACCATGGCGTGACATTCAGTGATGAAGCAATTAATGCTTGTGTGACTTTATCATCCCGTTACATTCAAGACAGACACCTGCCGGATAAAGCGATTGACTTATTAGATGAAGCAGGTTCTAAAGCCAATCTGTTAATTGATGAGCTGAATGATGAAGATGCGGCTGAACGCTTAACTGCGATTGAAGCCGAAAAAACAAAAGCCCTGGAAGAAGAAAATTACGAACTGGCGGCAAAACTCCGTGATGAAGAAATTACATTAGAGAAAAAGCTGAACAGCTCTTCTGCTCATTCCGCTGTCACTGTGGAAGCTGAGCACATTCAGGATATCATTGAACAAAAAACAGGCATCCCTGTCGGCAAACTGCAGGCAGATGAACAAACTAAAATGAAAGAACTTGAAGCAAAACTTCGTGAACGCGTGATCGGACAAGAAGCCGCTGTCCAAAAAGTGGCAAAAGCGGTAAGACGAAGCCGCGCAGGATTAAAATCCAAAAACAGACCAGTCGGCTCCTTCCTCTTTGTCGGTCCTACCGGTGTAGGGAAAACAGAGCTTTCTAAAACACTGGCAGATGAATTATTCGGCACGAAAGATGCTATTATCCGCCTCGATATGAGCGAATACATGGAGAAACACGCCGTATCTAAAATTATCGGTTCACCGCCTGGATATGTCGGCCATGAGGAAGCTGGGCAATTAACAGAAAAAGTGCGCCGCAATCCATACAGCATCGTGTTGCTGGATGAGATTGAGAAAGCACACCCTGACGTTCAGCATATGTTCCTGCAAATTATGGAGGACGGCCGTCTGACAGACAGCCAAGGCAGAACCGTAAGCTTTAAAGACACTGTGATTATCATGACAAGCAACGCAGGTGCTGGTGAGAAACAAACAAAAGTCGGTTTCCAATCAGATGACAGTGTAATTGAACAACAAACATTGATTGATTCACTGAGCCTGTTCTTTAAACCTGAGTTCCTCAACCGTTTTGACAGCATTATTGAGTTCCGCTCACTGGAAAAAGAACATTTGGTCAAAATCGTCAGCCTGCTGCTTGTAGAACTTGAAGACACATTGTCAGAACGCGGCATCAGCTTGAGTGTGACAGACGAAGCGAAAGAAATAATCGCTGATCTGGGCTACCACCCTTCATTCGGCGCACGTCCGCTCAGAAGAACCATCCAAGAATGGATTGAGGATAAAATGACCGATCTGCTGCTTGACAATAACGAGATCACAAGTTTTCACGTCACTGCAGAAGATCACACAATCAAAGTGCAAGCGAAATAACTACCAGCGGTTTCCTATTTAGGAAACCGCTTTTTTGCGTATTCATACTCTGGAATGAGAAAATACCGTTCCTTCCCCCGAAGCGTTACTTCCCTTCATCCTTTACACTTTTCTTAAGGAGGGATGGGACATGTTTATATACAGTGAATATTTATTCCTATTATTATATGAAAACCGTCTGAAGGCAATTTCGAAAGGCCCGTTTTGTTTATTCCTCCCTTCTATGCCTCTTCCTTGAATATTTCATGAACAAATTCACAATCTCCCTAAAGTTCCGGGCACCAAAACCGATATTAACCATAGACAAGCTAGTAAAAAAGGATTTGGTGAAAACTATGGATAAAACTTCGTTAATCGGTATTATTCTTGCTTTTGTGGCATTGAGCGTGGGGATGGTTCTGAAAGGCGTCAGTTTCAGCGCGCTTGCAAACCCAGCCGCCATTTTAATTATTATCGCCGGGACAATCTCAGCAGTCGTTATTGCGTTTCCAACCAAGGAAATTAAAAAAGTGCCTGCGCTGTTCCGAGTGTTATTTAAAGAAAACAAACAGCTGACGATAGAGGAGCTCATTCCTATGTTCTCTGACTGGGCCCAGCTTGCACGCCGCGAAGGCCTGCTTGCTTTAGAAGCAAGCATTGAGGATGTAGATGACGCTTTCCTGAAAAACGGGCTCAGCATGGCTGTTGACGGTCAAAGTGCGGAATTTATCAGAGATATCATGACAGAGGAAGTCGAAGCGATGGAGGACAGGCACCAAGCCGGAGCCGCTATTTTTACACAGGCGGGAACGTACGCGCCGACACTTGGAGTACTAGGCGCTGTAATCGGACTGATTGCCGCCCTCTCTCATATGGATAACACAGATGAGCTTGGACACGCTATCAGTGCAGCCTTTGTCGCCACCCTTCTCGGTATTTTTACGGGATATGTATTATGGCATCCTTTCGCAAATAAATTAAAACGCAAATCAAAACAAGAAGTAAAACTGCGTGAAGTCATGATTGAAGGTGTTTTATCCGTTTTAGAAGGACAGGCACCAAAAGTCATCGAACAAAAGCTTTTAATGTATCTTCCTGCGAAGGACCGCTTGAAATTTGCAGAACAAGGAGAGGCGCAAAATGGCGAGAAAAAAGAAGAAGAAGCATGAGGACGAACACGTTGATGAATCATGGCTCGTCCCTTACGCCGATATCCTTACTCTTCTCCTTGCATTATTTATTGTGCTGTACGCGAGCAGTTCGATTGATGCAGCTAAGTTTCAGATGCTTTCAAAATCATTTAATGAAGTCTTTACTGGCGGCACCGGCGTAATGGACTACTCCAGTGTCACCCCTCCAGAAAACGAGTCAGACGGAATTGATGAAGTTGAAAAGGATAAAGAAGAGAAAGAGAAAAACAAGAAAGAAAAAGAAAAAGCCGCTGATCAAAGAGAACTTGAAAATGTGAAGAGCCAGGTGGAAAAGTTCATCAAAGATAAAAAGCTGGAACATCAGCTGGAAACGAAGATGACTAGTGAAGGTCTTCTGATTACGATTAAAGACAGTATCTTCTTTGATTCTGGAAAAGCGGCCATACGTAAGGAAGATGTTCCGCTTGCAAAAGAGATTTCAAATCTTCTTGTGATTAATCCGCCAAGAAATATCATTATAAGCGGACATACTGATAATATGCCAATTAAAAATTCTGAATTCCAATCAAACTGGCATTTGAGCGTTATGAGAGCGGTAAACTTTATGGGGCTTCTCATTGAAAACCCTAAGCTCGATGCAAGAGTATTCAGTGCCAAGGGGTACGGTGAGTATAAACCGGTTGCTTCCAACAAAACAGCGGAAGGCCGAAGCAAAAACCGGCGTGTTGAAGTTCTCATCTTGCCGAGAGGCGCAGCGGAAACAAATGAAAAATAGTAAAAAAGGAAGCCTGTGACATATCAGGCTTCCTTTTTTACTTATTATGAAACTGTTTTGCGTTTAATCCTACTCTTTTTAACATGTCGGTGCACATCTCTACCTCTTCTTCGCTTAATACGCTGATCATTTCATCAATTTCAGCAGCGTGATCGGGGAAAATATCATCCAAAAGACTGATGCCTTTTTCAGTGATTTGTGCAAATGTCACTCGTCTGTCTGTAGGAGACGCTTTCCGAATGAGGAGTTCTTTTTGTTCAAGCTTATCAACTACATATGTGATGCTCCCGCTAGCCAAGAGAATTTTATCTCCTATCTGCTGCAGCGGCTGATCGCCTTTATGGTACAACAGCTCTAGTACAGCAAATTCAGTCGGGTTTAGTCCATGCTTATGAATATGCTTGTTCATATGATCGTTAATGGACCGATACGCGCGCGACAGCACGATAAATAACTTCAGTGATTTTTCTGTCATGTCTCAATCATCCTTTTAGAAACCGTTACAGAGAAACATTAATAAACAAAGACCGAAATGTCAATAAAAATCTTTCCAATATTTCTCTTCTTTTTTATATTATAAACTGTTCAACATCTTTTTCTCATTTTTTTGGTTATTTTTTCTTATTAAAGAAGAAGAAACAATGATATAATACCTCTAATCAGGTGTATGTTGGAGCGATGCAAATTGAAAATACTAAAAGACGCCTGCGGGAGAGTCAAACTATATATGATACTGGTCGTGATTCCGGCAATCGTCATCAGCTTTTTCGTATATGAAAAAGAAAAAGATACAATAGCCGCAGAACATAAGCAAGAAGCGAGTGTTCTGCTGAACCTTCACCGCAACAAAATCAATTATTTAATCGGAGAAACAGAGGCGAGAATGACCTCCTTGTCCATCGCCATTGACAGACCGGTTGATATAAAGAAAATGCAGTCGATTTTGGAAAAAACCTTTGATTCAGAGCCGAGATTTTCCGGTCTCTATTTTCTAAATGCCAAAGGAGACGTCACCGCAAGCACAACAGAATTAAAAATGAAAGTAAACCTGGCCGACAGATCTTTTTTTACAAAAGCAAAGGAAACAAAAAAGACAGTCATTTCAGATAGTTATTCGAGCAGAATTACAGGTCAGCCGATTTTTACAATTTGTGTCCCTGTTTTGGACTCAAAACGAGATGTGACAAATTATCTTGTCGCAGCTATTCAAATTGATTATCTGAAAAATCTCATTAACTTACTAAGCCCTGATGTTTATATTGAAGTAGTGAACCAAGATGGAAAAATGATTTTTTCGAGCGGACAGGCCTCTCATGCAATAGATCAGAAGCCTGTCAGCGGATATCTCGATGATATCAGCTGGAATATGAAAGTATATCCCAACCCAGTTACAATAGAAGAACTGACAAAAAGCCTTGTGCTTCCGCTTTCATGCAGTATTGTTCTGCTGAATATCCTTTTTATTCTCGTGCTGTATTATTTGCTGAAGCGGCAGACACAGCTGGAGCGCTCAGAAAATGAAGCGCAAAAATTAGAGCTGATCGGAACACTTGCTGCCAGCACAGCCCATGAAATCCGTAACCCGCTCACCGGCATAAGCGGCTTTATTCAGCTGCTGCAAAAGAAATATAAAGGTGAAGAAGATCAGCTTTACTTCTCCATTATCGAACAAGAGATAAAGCGCATTAATCAAATTGTGAGTGAGTTTCTCGTTCTCGGCAAGCCGACAGCTGAAAAATGGGAGCTGAATTCGCTTCAGGATATTATCGGTGAAATTATGCCGATCATCTATTCCGAGGGTAACCTATATAATGTAGAGGTCGAATTACAGTATTTAACTGAGGAGCCTTTACTCGTAAAATGTACCAAAGATCATATTAAACAAGTGATTTTAAATGTAGCAAAAAATGGCCTTGAGTCAATGCCTGAAGGAGGCAAACTGACGATCTCCCT
Source organism: Bacillus sp. C28GYM-DRY-1 (assembly GCF_030519405.1). NCBI lineage: Bacteria > Bacillati > Bacillota > Bacilli > Caryophanales > Bacillaceae > Bacillus > Bacillus sp. C28GYM-DRY-1. The sequence goes on along the minus strand of NZ_JAUMKF010000016.1, from coordinate 34,014 downwards.
GGGGACTTTGGATAAAAAAGCCATTATTAAAGTTGTGGATAACGGTGAAGGGATTTCTCAGGAAATGCTGGATCATATCTTCCTTCCCTTTGTTACTTCTAAAGAAAAAGGAACCGGTCTCGGGCTTGTCGTATGTAAACGGATCGTTCTGATGTACGGTGGCTCTATTCATATCGAAAGTGAAGTGCGAAGAGGCACAGAGGTGACGATCACCCTCCCCGTATCCGCTTCATAGCCCCCCTGACCGTGTCAGGAGGGTTTTTTTATCTTCGTGACCGGGCCGACTTGCTTGCTGTTCTGCCAGAAGAGAGTATTTTGCTGAAGCGGAACAGCAATTTCAGAAGCAAAAAAACATAAAGAATAGTAAAAAACCCTTTAAACCTTCCGTGGCATCTAAAAACTCCATATTCCCTCTCCCCGTCACTTTTTGCTGAATTTCAATCGCAAAAACGATAACAATGATCACTGTAACGGTATAGATAAAGGACAAGGCTGTCATGCTCCATTTAGAAAGCCTTGAAAACACAGCGTATGTGACGCCGAAAAAGATGATGCCAAAAATGCCGATCACCCAAAAATGCATTTCTTTGTCGGTTAAATGAATGCCAAACATTTCGCATAATGAAATAAAAGCGTCATGAAATTGATTGACCATTTCAGTAATGAGAATCGTCAGTTCTTTCATCAGTTCCCTCTTTCAAAAATTTTTCCAGAAAAAAAGAGCGCTTCTGAAAAGCTCTCTCTTTATATATGCATTTGATAGTGCCACTATTTATTTGCATCATATGCCGGCATAACATCTCTGCGGGGCCACAAGCCTAATTTTTTTACAAGGCCTTGAATCCCTTGAGAATGTTCGTTTTCATGCATGAGCTGGTGATATTCATTTATTAAACAATCCAGCTCCTGACTGTGTCTGATCGTGTCATGCCCTGTAAATCCCTGCTTTCTAGCGGCATCTATCATTAACTTTCTTTTTTCATCAATAGACACCAACAATCTTTCTTGTTCAGAAGAACCGCCCATTCACTTCACCCCTCGCCGCTAAGAAATAGGAAACAAGTTTGGTTGGGTTATTGTGCATTATTACAGATTATACTTTATTTGTAAACATATTTTCATTAAATAAGTTATTTTTTCAGGTATAATAGATATATTGATAGGATTAGAAGAACAATACCCGGGTGAAGAATATTTTAAACACGCTGCCAGGCAAGGAGGTATGCCCGATGAAAAAAAAGAAAGCAATAATGCTTGGAGCGGCAGGCGGAAAAGCGATGTTAAAAAGGAAAAACCGAAAAAAATGTATCCAGTACACCACTATTTTTTTTCAAATGCTTCGCGATTGGAGAAACGGCGACTATCCCCGTTCTCAGGTCAAAACCCTATTTTTTCTAACTGCTGCCATCTTATATATCGCCATGCCGCTCGATATCATTCCAGATGTTATACTCGGTCTTGGAATCATAGACGATGCAGCTGTTTTAGGTTTGATTTGGATGCTGATTAAAAAAGAAATGTCACAGTATGAAAAGTGGCGTTTGCAATAAATAAAAACCCCCGCATCCTGGTCTTACCCCTGTCAAGTAGACAGCCACAAAAAGCCTAAGCAACCAGTGTGTTACGGTATTCTACCGGAGCACACTGGTTTAATTTTTTCTAGAATCGTTCGTGATTATAGAATTGAATGTAATCTTCAATGCTCTTGTGAAGCTCTTCTTCGGTTTGACACGTCGAAAAATATGCATTCTCTGTTTTGAGATGCGAGAAAAACGATTCGATACAGGCATTATCTAGGCAGTTTCCCTTACGCGAATGGCTGCCTTTCAAACCAACGGTTTCGAGTCGCTTTTGATATGCTTTTGCTGTGTATTGGAAGCCTTGGTCAGAATGGAGGATAGCTCCCTGGACGTCCCGTTGGGCTGTCATACTTTCTACTGTCTTCATGACCAATTCAAGATTATTTCGTTTTGACAGCTTCCATGCGACAATCTCATTGTTGTAAAGATCTTGTACGGCAGAAAGGTAATAGAATCGCTGTCCACAAGCAATATAGGTAATATCGGTTACATATAGATGGTTAGGTCGATTGGTTTGAAATTCTCGGTTAAGCCGGTTTGGCAGGACAACCGGTGCCTGTCTTCCAAAATAACGTCGCTTTTTTCGAATGATCGATTGAATGTTCATCTCTTTCATCAATCTGTAAACACGCTTATGGTTGATCCAAAATCCTTCTCTCTTTAAAGCGATGGTAATCCGAGGATAGCCATAGAAAGGGCGTGAGCGGTGAATCGCCATGATGTGTTCTTTTATGATCTGCTCTCTCTGTTGTCTTGCCATTCGAATCCGTTGAGTCTTACACCATTTATAGTACCCCGACCGTGACACTTTGGCGATACACACCAGCCACGTAATCGGATAACGATCCTTCAATTCGTGCACAGCTTCAAATCGTGCTGTCTTCAAAATCCGTCCTCTCCATGCAGATTTGGATAACGCTTTTTTAGGTATTCGACCTGTGCCTTTAAATAATCTCGTTCTTCCTCAACACTTTTAAATGTTGTCTTAGGGCGTCCAATAAAAGGATTGTCTGACTTTGTCTCTTTGCCCCTTTGATCATCTAAAGACTTGCCTTCTCGATAGGTTTTCACCCAATTTTTGAGCTGGGTTGAACTCCGAAGCCCTAATTCTTCAGATAACGTGTTATAACTTTTGTTTCCTTCTTCATACATGTTGACAGCTTTCATCTTGAATTCTTTGGTATAGTGCTGAAAGTGTTGCCCTTTTCTCGCCATAAAAAATCCCCTCCAAGTATAGTGTAACAGCCACTTTTGAAAAGTGGGCTTTTTACACTGTCTACTTAGAGGGGATAATATCACTTCGAACGGGGCTTTTTATTTATTGATTCACGCTGTCTTTTTCATAAATTGGAACCCATCCTTCAGTTGTGACGAAGATTCTTACTGCGACAACTTTGCGATCCTCCTGAAGTGTAAAGTAATGGCGTATATTTTCAGGCACGGAGATTAAATCTCCAGGGTTTAATCGGACATCAAAAAACGTGCCATCCTTGCCCTGAATGACAAAAATGCCGTGTCCGCTTACGATAAAACGGACCTCATCGTCTGTATGGTGATGCTCTCTTTTAAAGTTCTCAAGCAGTTCATCAAGTTTCGGATTGCTGTCTGACAAAGAAATAACATCCTGTGCTTTGTATCCGCGGCGGGCTGAGATATCTTTAATTTCAGTTTCAAAGGTATTAAGGATTTGCTGTTTTTCTTCTTCTGTCAGATCATATTTCTCTGAAAGCTGTTTCGGTAGCTTCGCGATATCCCATTGCTCATAAATAACTTCTTGACTGTCCAGAAAGCTTGCAACTTCCTCTAGATTTTCAATCGTTGTATTTGCCTCATCATGAATACAAATTGTTGCCATTTCAGTTCCTCCTTTTATGTAACCAGCTGGTGCTGGAGTGTTTTCAATTTCAAATGGTAGCTAAACAAAAATTCATATGCTTCAAGTACTCTTTTTGCTTCAAATGCTGTTCTTCCCCAAACGGTAATACCGTGATTTCGGATCAGAACAGCTCCTGAATCTTCTGAAATCTCTTGCGCAAACAGTGCCGCTAGCGTCGGAATATGAGCCGGATTTTCAATGATCGGTATGGTCACTTCTGCATTCTCTTCCCACAGGCCAAGCGCTTTTATGATTTCCTGCCCTTTGAATGTAATTTTCTTTTGATCTCCGTATAGCTCTGAGATCACATTATTGTTTACCGTATGGACATGCAGGCAGCATCCGGCATTGGATTTGTTGTATAAATGTGTGTGCAAAAGCGTTTCCGCTGACGGTTTCAGAGAATGCCCGCTTTCGGCAGGCTCTCCGTTTAGATCCACCAGCAGAAAATCTTCACCCGTTTCTTTTCGTTTATCTTTACCGCTTGCGGTTACGAGAAATGTTAAAGGCTCATCAGAAACCTTAATAGACAGATTGCCGCTAGTCGCCGGAAACCAATCTCTTTCTGCCAATTCCCGCTTTACTTCAGCAAGTTCTCTCCAGCGTTCTTGTTTTGCAGCCATTCCTGTACCTCCGTTACATTCTCAATATCTGTTCTGATCTCATAAAAATCTTCGTACGGGAGATGATTCAGGTTCTGCTCCCGGCATTCGTTTAATAAATAATCCCTTGCAAAACAAAGGTCAGACAGCTTTGCGGCCTCCACATCTGTAACCGAATCACCGATCATAATGATATATTGGTTCGGTTCGGCGAGTTCATGTATCACTGACGGCTTGCAGCACCCGCATTGATTCCTGCAAGTTCCTTGGCAAGAATAAGGCCAGTCAATATGAATATAGTCACTGTCAAATGATGCATGGTTGCAATAAATATGGTCTTTCTCCACAATGCCTTCAAGCAATGGATATACAAAAAAGTCCATCCCTCCGCTTACGATATAAAACGGAAGCTCGTGCTCCTTGACAAACGCTACAAATTCCCGAAATCCTTCTCTGATTTTTGCATCTTCCAATACATAACTTGTAATCTCTTCTTTTAAACGGCTTGGCAGAAGGCCGAACATCCGCCCGACACCTTCCTTAATCGACAGCGTTTTGGATAATACGCCGTCTTTCAATGCCGTCCACTCCGGCGGAGCAAATGTTTTCATGATGCTTATAATGTTGTCGTTCATCGTGATGGTTCCGTCAAAATCACAAATAATTAAAGGCTTTCGAGTCGTCATACAGCTTCAACCTTTCCCCATTTCTCAAGCGCAAGCTTCAGATCTTTGCATTGTTCGGCTTTTTCATCAATCGGCTGGGCTTCTAAAACCGCATCAATAATGGCTCTGAACGCTTTGCCCCCGCCCTGGGCGCCGTTCGGGTGTCCATGTACGCCTCCCCCGGCGTTAATAATATGATCTATACCGAAATCCCGCATTAAAAGTGGAACCATACCGGGGTGAATGCCTGCTGACGGAACGGCAAATGTTTGGTTAAAGGCATCCTCTCTCACACATTCTTCGTGAATTGCCAGCGCAGCTTCTTTTGGAAGCGCAACTGAACCGTATGGAGATGGGAAGAGACTAAAGTCAGCACCGCAATACCGGTTCAATTTTCCGAGCAAAAGAGCGTGAGAAAATCCGTAGAACGGAGAAGACGTAAACGCCCCGCTGACAGCTGGATGTGCCATAATCGGGATTGCGATTTCAGGATCTTCCGCTAGGCTTTGCATGACGTCTAAGCCGTAAGCGAAGACATTAAACAAAAGCGCATCCGCTCCCAATTCGGCGGCGCGTCTCGCTTTATCTTTTAGATCAGCCGTACGTCCAGTTAAATTCACAGCATACAGCGTTTTATGCCCGTTTTGCTCATACGTTTCTTTCAATATTTGCTTTCCTTCTGTAATTCTTGTTTCAAAAGGTGCCAGACCTGTCTCAAAGAAAATTTCATCGTCCTTAATCAAATCAACTCCGCCAAGCGCCTGCTGTCTGAGCTGTTCTTTAATATCACTCAGGTCCCTTCCGATAACCCCTTTAAATATGCTCATTAATAGCGGTCTCTCAAACTCTCCCAGCAGCTTCCGGATGCCATATACGCCAAACTTCGGTCCCGGCAGTGTGCGCTTAAACGCGTCAGAGAAGTGAAGATCGAGTAATTTGATTTTTCCGTCCAGCGACAGCTTCCCAAACACTGTTGTCAGCATAGCCGGAATATCCTGAGAGAAATTGATGTCAGGATAGGCAATTGTGATCACCGCTTGTTTTCCTGTCGCAGGAGTCCCCTCTCTTTCCTCTACCTTTATCACCCGTCCCTTGTGCTTTTGCATTTGCTCCTGTTTTACAAGGGGCAGATCAGTCCAGGAGCCTACTGTTAATCCTGTTGCGATTTGTTCCGCTTTTTTCTCTGTATCCGCTCCCGGTTCGGTCAGGAGATATGTTGCTAATAACTCACCCATGCCAGAGCTCCTTTCATTTCATCCATATAAAAAAACCTCTTCAAACAGCAATCGCGTCTAAAGAGGTTTCGTTTCTCGTCCGAATCTTATCTCTCAGCCGCCAGCTGCAAGAATTAGCACCGTGCTTTATAAGTCGGTTGCCGGGCTTCATCGGGCTCGTCCCTCTGCCTACTCTTGATAAGAAAATATAGATTTTATAAATTATTTTGAATTATCCCATCGTTATCAGATCTTGTCAATGCTTTTTTGGGTAAACAGGTTCAGTTTCCCAATTCGATAAGCGGCTTCTTTGAGTCTTTCTTCGCTTGTCAGCAGTCCGACTCTGACGTAGCCCTCGCCATATTCACCGAAGCCGTTTCCAGCCGCAACCGCCACATTCGCTTTTTCCAGCAAAAGGTCTGAGAACTGTTCGGAAGTATAGCCTTCAGGCACAGGCAGCCATGCAAAAAATGAACCTGCCGGAGCTGTCACATCCCAGCCAATTTCCCGGCATGCCGCAATCCAAGCGTTTCGCCTGCTCTCATACCGGGCATTTTGCTCCGCCACACACGTCTGATCAGCTAGCAGTGCCGACGCTGCAGCCTCCTGAGTCGCTCTGAAAAGACTGACAAACATATGGTCTTGATAAAGATTGATTGCTTCAATGACCGAAGCGTTACCGACAGCAAAGCCGACCCGCCATCCTGCCATGTTATACGTTTTTGACAGCGTATAAATTTCAATTCCGATATCTTTCGCACCTTTAGTCTGCAAAAAGCTTAACGGCTTGCAGCCGTCAAATCCTACAGCGCCGTAAGCAAAATCGTGAACAACACAGATCCCGTGTTCCTTTGCAAAATTCACGGTTTCTTCAAAAAACTCGGCAGTAGCAACAGCTCCGGTCGGATTATTCGGATAATTTAAATACATCAATTTCGCCTGATCTCTCACTTCAGCAGAGATGCTGCTGTAATCAGGAAGAAACGCCCTGTCCTTTACGAGCGGCATCATTTCCATCTTCGCTTTCGCGAGTGTGACACCTGACCAGTAATCAGGATAGCCCGGATCCGGAACTAAAATCGTATCACCTGGATTCAACAGGCATTGCGGGAGCTCGACCAGACCGGATTTTCCGCCGAATAATACAGCGACTTCAGTCTCCGGGTCAAGATCAATGCCGTATTCTCGTTTATAAAATGCTGCTGCGGCTGATTTCAGTCTGTATGAGCCGCGAAAAGACGAATATTTATGATTTTCAGGATCAACAACGGCTCGTTTCATTTCCTCGACGATATGTTCCGGAGTCGGCTGATCAGGGTTTCCCTGTCCGAGATTGATAACGTCATGTCCTTCTGAGAGCTTTCGGTTCACTTTTTGCACCAAAGAAGCGAAGAATTGCTTTGGCAATTCCTGCAATACATGAGACTGTTCAAATTTCATCTATTCTCACCTTCTAAAAAAATCTTGAAATGATAGTCCATCATCATATATGGTTAAATGAAAAAAGTAAAGAAAAATTTGGGGTGTTTAAAAGATGAAATGGACGATATCTTGTCTTCAATTTGATATTTCATACGGTAAACCTTCGGAAAATATAAAAAAGGCTGAATTTTTGATTGAGAAAGAAAGCAAACATGCAGATGTTCTTGTTCTTCCTGAATTATGGACGACTGGATATGACTTGGCCAACCTTGATAAGCTCGCTGATGAAGACGGGAATTCTGCTCAGAGGTGGCTGCAAAAAACCGCAAAAAAACATGGGGTTCATATTGTCGCAGGATCTATTGCTGTCAGAAAGGATTCTGATGTTTATAATACAATGTACATCGCGGATAAGGAAGGACAAATCATTAAAGAGTACAGAAAAGTCCATCTTTTTCAGCTGATGGATGAGCATGTGTATTTATCAGCCGGTTCCGAAGACGGATACTTTGAGCTTGATGGTGTCAAAAGCTCAGGACTGATCTGTTATGATATTCGTTTTCCGGAATGGATCAGAAAACATACGACTAAAGGCGCTAACATGCTGTTCATTTCTGCGGAATGGCCTCTGCCCCGTCTTGATCATTGGAGAAGCCTGCTTATTGCCCGGGCCATTGAAAATCAATGCTTTGTCGCTGCCTGCAATTGTACCGGTTCAAATCCAGATAATGAATTTGCCGGGCATAGCCTGATTATTGACCCTTGGGGACGTATATTAGCCGAGGGCGGCCGTGAAGAAGGCATTGTCAGAGCAGAAATTGACCTTCAAGAAAGCGTTGACGTGCGGGGAAAAATTCCTGTTTTCAATGATATCAGAAAAGATTTATATTAAAAAATATATTGACAATTCAATCACAAACCTGTTACTATTTTCATCAACTGATAAATTAGAATTGTTTAACAAGTGAATATATTCTCTTATCGAGAGTTGGGCGAGGGATTGGCCTTTTGACCCCAACAGCAACCGACCGTAATTCCATTGTGAAATGGGGCGCATCTTCTTGGCGCCGAGACTGAGGTCTCGTAAGGCACGGTGCTAATTCCATCAGATCTGATCTGAGAGATAAGAGAGGCGGGACATAATTGTTAAGCCTCCTTCTCTCTGAGAAGGAGGCTTTTTTACGGCCATTCTGCGGCACGCATATCAAGAGATTACATAATTGGAGGTTATAACAATGGCAGTCACAAAAACACCTTTATACGAAACGTTAAATGAAAGTTCAGCTGTGGCGCTGGCGGTGAAGCTTGGCTTATTTCCAAGCAAAAGCACGCTGACATGCCAGGAGATCGGCGACGGCAACTTAAATTACGTTTTTCATATTTATGATCAAGAACATGACAGGGCTTTGATCATTAAACAGGCGGTTCCTTATGCAAAAGTCGTCGGAGAAAGCTGGCCGCTGACAATCGATCGCGCAAGAATTGAAAGCAGCGCTCTCATCCGACAAGGCGAGCATGTCCCCCAACTGGTTCCAAAAGTGTTTTATTCTGATACAGCAATGGCGGTTACCGTCATGGAGGATCTCTCTCACCTCAAAATCGCAAGAAAAGGACTCATTGAGGGTGACCATTATCCGCATCTGTCACAGCACATCGGTGAATTTTTAGGAAAGACCCTTTTCTATTCATCAGATTACGCGCTTGAACCCAAGGTGAAAAAACAACTTGTTAAACAGTTTACAAATCCGGAGCTGTGCGACATTACGGAAAGACTTGTCTTTACTGACCCTTTCTTTGACCATGACACAAATGATTTTGAAGAAGAGCTTCGTCCTTTTGTCGAAAAACTCTGGAAAAATGACAACGTCAAAATCGAAGCCGCAAAGCTGAAAAAGTCATTTTTAACATCGGCAGAAACCCTGATTCACGGTGATTTGCATACAGGAAGCATTTTTGCCAGCGAACAAGAAACAAAGGTGATTGATCCTGAATTTGCTTTTTACGGACCGATCGGCTTTGATGTAGGTCAATTTATCGCCAACTTATTTTTGAACGCGCTCGGCCGTGACGGGGCTGAAAGAGAGCCGTTATATCACCATGTCAAGCAGGTCTGGGAAACATTTCAAGAGACATTCATTGAAGCCTGGGAGAAGGACAGTCTGGATGTTTACGCTAAAATTGACGGTTATCTTACTGATACGCTCAGTCATATTTTTGAAGAGGCGATCGGGTTTGCGGGCTGCGAACTGATACGCCGCGCGATCGGTCTTGCCCATGTGGCTGATCTGGATACAATCGTGCCATTTGATAAACGAATCACCCGAAAACGGCTGGCGCTTGAAACTGGCACAGCCTTTATCGAAAAACGTTCGGAATTCACAACGATCACGGATGTTATTGAATTATTTAAGTTACTTGTAAAGGAATGATGTATTCATGACCCATTCATTTTCTGTTCCCCGTTCTGTTGAATGGAAGGAAACAGCCATTACCATTTTAAATCAGCAAAAGCTTCCTGACATGACGGAATATGTGGAGCTGACGACAAAAGAGGATGTGTTTGACGCAATTGTCACACTCAAAGTAAGAGGTGCTCCAGCCATCGGCATTACGGCCGCCTTCGGACTTGCGCTTGCTGCAAAAGACATTGAAACAGATGATGTCATGGAATTCCGCCGCAGACTGGAAGATATCAAACAATATTTAAACAGCTCACGGCCTACCGCCATTAATTTATCTTGGGCGCTTGAGAGACTGAGTCATTCAATCGAAAAAGCCATTTCTGTAAATGAAGCAAAAACAAACCTTGTCCATGAAGCGATTCAGATTCAGGTCGAGGATGAGGAAACGTGCCGGATGATCGGCCAAAACGCCTTGCAGCTATTCAAAAAAGGAGACCGGATTATGACGATCTGCAATGCCGGCTCTATCGCGACAAGCCGCTATGGAACGGCGCTCGCTCCATTTTACTTAGCCAAACAAAAGGATTTGGGTCTGCATATTTATGCCTGTGAAACAAGGCCTGTCCTTCAAGGTTCACGTCTGACTGCGTGGGAGCTGATGCAGGGAGGCATTGATGTCACTCTTATCACAGACAGCATGGCCGCCCACACGATGAAGGAAAAACAAATTTCCGCTGTCATCGTCGGAGCCGATCGAATTGCAAAGAACGGTGATACGGCAAATAAAATCGGAACATACGGTCTCGCGATTTTAGCAAACGCCTTTGATATTCCGTTTTTTGTCGCCGCACCTTTATCTACATTTGATCCAAAAGTGAAATGCGGCGCAGATATCCCGATAGAGGAACGGGATCCTGAGGAAGTAAGACAGATTTCCGGAGTACGGACGGCTCCATCCGATGTGCCTGTCTTTAATCCCGCTTTTGACATTACGCCTCATGATCTCATTTCAGGAATCATCACAGAAAAAGGGATTATGACCGGTAACTACGAAGAAGAAATTGAACAGCTGTTTAGAGGCGAAAAGGTGCATTAAAAAACCGCTGGACTTTGCTCATTTCGGGCCGAGTCAGCGGTTTTTTTGTTTGTTTTTAATGATATGAATAATTTCATCTTTTTGAGCGCTGGATAAAATATGCATTTTCACAAACAGATTGGCAAAAACAGCAATTTTCTCAGAGCGGCTCGGCTTCAATTGCTTTGTCCTCCTTTTTCATCAGACCAACTTTTTTAACTTAATAAAATGATATGTCGGCCGTAAAAAAATGGAACGTGCCATATGTTTTATTTTTCTTTATAGGATATTTGCTCGATGTTCAGCAAAAATGCTTTGATATCGGTTTTGCTCCCGGCGTACCCCGTTAACGCGCTGTTTTTGCCGATCACTCTGTGGCACGGGACAAAAATTGGCAGGTCGTTACGTTTATTAGCCTGTCCGACTGCGCGCACCGCTTTCGGACTTCCAACCGCAGCGGCAATGTCAGCATAGCTTCGGGATTCTCCGTATGGTATCATCGCCAGCGCCTCCCACACTTTTTGCTGAAAAGGGGTGCCTTTTTGGCTCAGCGGCAGTGAGAATGTCTTTCTTTCGCCGGCGAAATATTCATGAAGCTGTTTTTTCGCTTCTGCCAGGTAAGGTGTTTCCTTGCGCTCTGTAGGCTGAACGGTTACTTTCCATTCCATCCAATCTTCCTGGCTGAGAAATAGACGGGTGATTTGGCCATCCTCTTCGGCAATTTTGAGTTCCCCGAGCGGCGTTTCCGCTGTCGTGTAGTAGTTCATTCATCAATCCTTCTTTCTTCAGCATTCTGTCTGACGGGAAGCGTAAGATGGAAAACGGTGCCCTTCCCTTCTTCACTTTCTACCATGATTTCGCCTTGATGTTCTTCTATAATTTTATAGCTTACCATAAGCCCAAGTCCAGTTCCCCGTTCCTTTGTCGTATAAAACGGTTCACCAAGGCGCTTTAATTTATCTTCTGTCATTCCAATTCCCTCGTCTTTTAAGGAGATGAGAACATGATCTTGATCCAGTGTCCTTATCGTCACAAAAATGTTTCCGCCGTCAGGCATCACTTCAATGGCATTTTTTAAAATATTGATAAATACCTGTTTCAGCTGATTCGGTTCACAGTAGATCGGGGGAATGTCGTCAATTAAATCAAGATGCATTTGTACGTTGCTTAAATTGGCTTGCGCGTTTAGAAGGTCTATGGTGTCTCTCATAATTTGGGTAACATGTTTTTCTTCATACATAATGGCCTGGGGCTTGGCTAAAATCAAGAATTCGGTGATGATGGATTCGATGCGCTTTAGTTCTGAGGTGATCACGTTAAAGTAAAGGGCGTAGTCTCCCTCCACACTTCCTTTCAGGAGCTGAATGAAGCCTTTAAGAGCTGTCATCGGATTTCTGATTTCATGAGCGATGCCGGCAGCGAGTTCGCCGACTACATGAAGGGTATCTGACTTGCGAAGGCGTTCCTCCAGTTCTTTTCGCTCCGTTACGTCTTTAAAGATAGCGAGGTTCATATTTTGAATAATATTTCGTTTAAATGAGAATTCCAGTTTTCTGTTGTCACTGCTGCTCAACAAAAATGGAATTTCGTTGTCCATCTCATCAAAATTAATCTGTCTTGCCGGTGATGCAAGATTTTCTATTTCATACGAAGAAATAATATCTAACAGGCTGTGCTGTTTAATTTCTTCATGTGACAGGCCTAAAATATGGCTTGCTAACGGGTTGGCGTCGATGATTCTGTATTGATTGTCGAACAATACATTGCCGTCCATTGAGCCGTTGAACACTTTTCTGAATTTCAGCTCACTTTCCCGAAGCTCCTTTTCCATCCGCTTTCTATCACTGACGTTTCTTAAAATCGTCAAGTGCTGGTTCTCTAATATTGTCCGCTTTGAAGTGAATTCAAGTTCTTTGAACTGGCCATTCCCCATTTGAAACAGCAGCTCTTCTCTGATCTCTCCGTATTTTGCGTATTTCCTCTTCGTTATGCTGTATTTCTGCTGCGAGTCAACGAGAAAATCGCACAGCCTTCGTTTCAACAGCAAATTCATCGGCAGCTCAAATATTTTACAGGCTGACTGATTCGCCTTCACGATTCTTCCGTCATTCGACCAGATAATAATAGCGTCCATCGCATTTTCAAATATTTCTCTGAAGCGCTCCTCACTTTTAAAGAGCTGCAGCTCCATAGACCGCTTCTCTGTAATATCCCTCATAATGGACATATAAAACCCGCTGATGATGTTTGATGTAATCGTGAATTCAAATAGCTTTTGAACGCCTGAACGAAGCTTGACGGGCAGCTCTCCCTTTGCTTTTCCCTTGCGGTTGAGCGTCTTCCAGACATTGTCGAAATCTTTTCGTGAGCCACTGTCTATGAACTCATACAACGATAAATGAGATAGCTCATTATGATTGATTTCAAAACCTTTACAGAAGGACAAATTGGCATCAATAAAACCGCCATCTTTATCAAAAAGGACGATTCCGTCAACAGCTCTGTCAAACAAGTCCTTAAAAAGCTGTTCATTCATAGAGAATTCCCGCTCCAGTATTTTCTTTGAAGATATGTCTCTCATGACAACAAAAAAGAAATCCTCGCCAATCCCTCTTTTGGCCAGAAACTCTATGTATTTTGTCGCTCCGCCGTCAAGCCTGATCGGGACCTCCTTCCATAGGAACCCTTTTTTAAAAAACTTTTTTACAGCAAGACTCAGTTCATCCTCTGGAATTGGAAACAAAAAATCCAAAACGGAACGCTTTTTCAAATCTTCCGAATCCACTTGAAGCATCCTCTCTGTTGCTTCATTTGCCTGAACAATTCGCATTTCATTATCACATATAAAAATAGCATCGAGCGTATTGTTGACAATCACTTGATGCTGATTCAATTCCTTTTTCAGCCGGGCATTTTCTTCTTTGAGACGCTTCAGTTCTTCCCGCAGCTCCGAATTTGTCTGAGCACCAAGAGTTTCCATGCGTGTACACTCCTTCTTCACAACCTATCCCTCAATATTTCTACAAAATGCGGGAACTTCCTTCATTTGCCCTATAAATTTCAGAAAATGTCATCGCGATTACATAACGAAGACATTTTCTACGATCCTTACCGCCACTTTACATCGTCCTAACAATCAGCCATATTTTAATTCCTTTTTCATTTTTTATTTTAAAATATATACCAGCAGGGAATAATCTCTTAGTGACTGATTAAAGAGAAGGTGATGCTATGAGTAAATCGCGGGACAGTTATTTCGATAATGCAAAATTCTTATTGATATTCCTTGTTGTATTCGGTCATATTCTTCGTTCCTTTATTAATGATAACAACTTTATGCTCTACCTCTACAAGTTCATTTACACATTCCACATGCCTGCCTTTATTCTTGTATCCGGTTATTTCGCAAAAGGCTTTAAACGCGCGGGATATGTGAAAAAGCTGGCGGTCAAGCTGATTATTCCGTATTTGATTTTCCAAATCATCTATTCTGTCTTCTATTACATTATGCAAGACGAAAGCATGGCAAATGTGAATCCGATTGATCCGCAATGGTCGTTATGGTTTCTTGTAAGCTTATTTTTTTGGAACCTGCTGCTTTATCCTTTTTCAAAGCTTTCAAAGCTATGGGCGCTGTTTGTCAGCTGCGGAATTGCCGTGCTGATCGGCTATTTAGACTTTGTCAGCAGCACGCTGAGCCTGTCGCGGACGTTTGTATTCTTACCGATGTTCCTTGTCGGGTTTTATTTAAATAAACATCATTTTGATTTATTGAGATCAAAACGGGGCAAACAAATTGCGCTCGGGGTATTGGCCGCTGTATTCGTCATCTGCTGGGGCATCGACTTTGACTATTCTTTTCTGTTTGGTTCAAAACCGTATTCTTCATTTGGAGACGTTACCTTGGCAAGCGGACTTTCCCGGATCGGCTGGTATGTACTCGCCTTTGCGGCGACCTTCAGCTTTTTAGCACTCGTTCCGCAAAAACGGTTCTTCTTTACGAAATGGGGAACCCGGACATTTTACGTGTATTTGCTTCATGGGTTTATTATTAAAACGCTGAGACAGATCGGACTTGAGGATTCGCTTACTGACTATCAGAGCTTAGTGATTCTCTTGCTTTTAACAGCAGCCCTGACATCAGTACTCTCCAGCAATTTTGTTAAGACAGTTGCTCAGCCCTTCATTGAGCTGAGAATGACCAGCTTAATGCAATTTGTCAGAGGAACGGGCAAAAACGCTTATTTAAAATAGAAAAGCACCTCTTAAGCGAGACATCGCCTAAGAGGTCTTTTTTATTTTTGTTTTTTCTCTTTTTTCTTTTCAGGCTTTGTGATTTCTAGCATTTCGATAATCTTGCCGGCATTGTAATCCCCTAGTTCACTTGAAAATTCTTCCTCCAGCACTTTCTTATTCATAGGTTTTTTATGATTTTGCATATCTCTGCTATGACGGTTTTTCTTCAAAGTCACATGCCTCCTTGCTGACCCTGTTTGGAATTACGGTTTGCACCCCTAAAATTCGGGTTGTCATGATACTGGGTCTTAAAAGAATTGGGGTCCATGCTCTCAGTAGGTGTATTGTTATTTTTAATGGCTTCATTCACTTCGGCTTTTCGCTTCATAAAAATCCTCCTCGCCAATTTTTCAGACATCGTATCTCGCTTAAAGATGCAGGAGCGTTAAACTGCACCTGTTGATGTTAGGTTCTCCAACTCAAGCGGCGCCACACATCTTTTTTTTGGCAATCAAAAAACACCGCAAATTATGCGGTGCTTTTTCTAGCCAATAATCACTCTTTCTTTTGGATAATGATAATTCGCTTCAATTTCCTTTCTTCCGATCAGATATAGGAAGGTCAGGATACCGATTCGCCCGATAAACATCACAATCATAATGACACATTTTCCAACGTTGCTTAAATCAGCAGTAATTCCAAGTGACAGACCGGTTGTACCGAATGCCGAGCACACTTCAAACAAAAGCTCCAGCAGGGAGTGCTTTTCTGTAATCGTAAGAATGAGTGTCGAGCCAAAAACAAGCAGAATCGCCATCATTGTGACAACAAGCGACTTCATGAGATCAGCAGGATGCAGCTCTCGTTTGAATACCTTGACTGACTTATTGCCGCGGGCAAAATGAAACAGCGCAAGAAGGTTCAGAGCGAAAGTCGTTGTCCGTATGCCTCCCCCTACTGAACTTGGTGATGCTCCGATAAACATCAGCGCGCAAATAAAAAATATTGTAGCATCTGATAATTGGCTGATATCAATAGTTGCCAGCCCCCCGCTTCGGGTTGCCGTTGATTGAAACAGGGACAGAAACAAGATGTCATGCCATGACTTTCCGGCAAACGCGTGGTTTGCTTCCAGGACATAAATGCCGATAGCCCCAAACAAGACGAGTGAGCCGAACGTAATCGTCGTGATTTTCGTAAAAAGTGTAAACGGATATCTTCGATGCTTTGAAAACAAGAAATCCTTTACTTCAACAAGAACGGGAAAGCCAATCGCCCCAAGTACAATTAAAAGCATAGTAATAAACTGTACAAAATAATCGTGGCGAAAAGGGATCATCGAATTACCCGTAATATCAAAACCGCCATTTGTGGTTGCGCTGATACTGGCAAAAAACCCTTGTAAATAAGCTTCCTGAAAGGAATCATAGTAGGTTAAGAAATAAGTGCCGAGTATGAGCCCGCCAAAAAATTCAATCCACAAGATCAGGAAAAGAACCTGTTTCATAAGATTGACAATCCCTGAAAACTGGGATTGGTTTTGGTCAACCATAATCAGTTTCCGTTCTTTCAGCCCGATTCGTTTACCCATGATCAGCCAAATGAACGTTCCGAGCGTCATAATCCCAATACCGCCAAATTGCAGAACAAATGCCAATATAAAAATGCCTATTGTGCTGAATGTATCAGCTGTATCAACTACCGTCAGCCCCGTTACGCTCACTGAACTGACAGCTGTAAACAGGGCATCAATAAACGTCCAGTCTGCCCCCGGTTTATGTGCCGCTGGCAGACTCAGCAATATAACCGCCACAGTGACTGCAAGAAAATAATATAATGCAATCAGCTGGGCCGGCGACAATGCCTGTATCAATTTTCCAACCTTTAATTTCATGTAAAATCCTTCTGCCTCTCTTTTTAAGTACGGTAATTATTCTAAAGATATCGGACCCATTTTTAAAGGCTTTTACGAAACATTTTCTTAACTTGCTTATTTTTTTATTATTTTAGTCAAAGGATAAAATAAAAAACCTCTGAGGGATTCTCTCAGAGGAACAATGTGTTTGTATTATTTAGCTTCTAACCGTCTGATTCGCTCATCTAAATCAGGGTGAGTTGAGAAAAGCGAAGAACGCTTCTTGCCATTAATTTTTAATGTTTGGACAGCTGTCTGATCGTCTTCCATAATGCGGGAAGAGTAGCTCTTAAGCGTCCGAAGCGCATGAATCATCTTATTCTTGCCGGCAAGATCCGCTCCTCCCCTGTCAGCATGAAATTCGCGATGGCGTGAGTACGCAAACACAACCAGGCTGCCGAGTATGGAAAAGACAATCTGAAAAACAATCATTGCAATAAAATGAACGATCGGCGCAAGATCTTCCTTGACGAAACGGCTCGCAATCCATGCTGCGATACGCGATAAAAAGACGACAAAGGTATTGACGATACCTTGTAAAAGCGTCATTGTAACCATATCACCATTAGCGATATGCGCGACCTCGTGGGCAAGCACCCCTTCAACTGCGGCATCATCCATTTGCTCCAGCAGCCCTGAAGACACTGCCACAAGGGAACGGCGTTTTGACGGCCCAGTTGCAAACGCGTTCACTTCGGGTGAACGGTAAATTCCGACTTCGGGCATTTTCGTTAAACCGGCAGAGCGGCTTAATCGGTGAACACGGTCAACCAATTGCTGTTCCTCATAGCTGAGCGTGTGTTTTTCCGGATTTAGCACTCTGACACCCATCATCGTCTTTGCCATCCATCTGGACATCGCAAGAGACATAAAGGAGCCGACAAAACCAACGACTAAACTGAATACAAAGAGCGCAATTAGGTCGATACCGCCATCAGCTGTAAAGTATGTCCCGACCCCGGTAACCGAGCTTAAAACAGACAAAACGATTCCGATTGTTGTAAGCACCAAAATATTCGTTAAAATAAATAGAAAAATTCTTTTCGCCATGACAACCTCCGTTATTTTAAGTTCAGAAGAACCTGTATACTTAAATTATAAATCATCCGTTTGAAAATGCAAGGAATTCGACGTATGATGTTAGTAATTGCTGACGCAACACTTTAGAACCCATAATACATATACTATATCCGCGTCAAATTGTTTTAAAGAGGTGAACAATGAACATTTTTAAACTCACTCGAACCGATATGGTGCGGCTGCTCTATTCTCTAAAAGGACAAGGAGAAATAAGCCCGCTCGACATTCTCGTCCAATCAGCGACCATGTCAGCAGAAAAGGCAGCAGCCAACCATCTTGAAATTCCTGAATTTCTCACAAGATACGAACGAAGAAAGCAGAAAAAAGAATACGGTCTCTCTACAAACGAAATCGTAGAGCTTGGCAACCTATGCGAGCTGACTTCGTTAAAGTCCACTGCAATTCAAAACTGGGTAAAGCGTGATATTAAGGATTTGATCGGACACCCTGAATTGGGCAAAAAATACTCAGTTGAACAGGCAGTCATTCTTTTAATTGTACGTGATTTAAAATCCATTTATGACTTTGAACACATACGTGCTATTTTAAAAGTGGCCTTTAACACAATTACAGACAGATCCGACGATGTCATCAGCCCAATTTCTTATTATGAAAGCTGTGCATATGTGCTTGATGCCGTTCATCACCAAGACACGCCTTCTATGAAAGAATCGAATCTGCAGGAGATCGTCGAACAGGAGACAGAGCGTCTACGCCACCATTTTGAAGAACTGAATGACAGCCAATGGCTGAAGATCAGACAGATTATCGCCATTACAGTCCTCTCCATTTTGACCTTCCATATTCAAGCAACCGCACATAAAATGACAGAAGACATTCTATAGTCTGCGTCCCCCCCGGCTTAGTGGCCGGGGTTTTCTTATTCTCCACAACAATTGCCAGCATAAATAAACCACGTACATTTCAAACTAAGTACGCGTCAAGTATTGAAAAAGGAGATGAAAAAGATGGCGAGCAGAAATAAACTCGTTGTTCCAGGGGTGGAGCAGGCACTAGACCAATTTAAACTCGAAGTGGCTCAAGAATTCGGTGTAAACCTTGGTTCTGATACAGTCGCACGCGCTAACGGCTCTGTAGGCGGGGAAATGACAAAGCGGCTGGTACAGCAAGCACAATCACAATTAAATGGCACAACTAAATAAATTCAGGTCTTTATTCGCCGGGGGCACTCGGCGAATCTTCTGTTTGAGCTGAATTATTATCACTGCTGTAGCCGTTTTGATTACTGCGGTCAGAAGTGTTATCCCTGTTGGACGAAGAACGATTCCTGCCTTGTTCACCGTTATTCCAGTCTCTGTGATATTGGCTTTGATCTTTTTTAGCGCGGTTGTCTTCATTTCCTTTATCTTGAGGATCTTGTATTGGGGTTTGCTCATGATCCCCATCTTTTTCGGCATTTTTGTTTTCATCTGGTTTCTTTACATTTTCATCTTTGTCTTTATCATCAGTCTGTTCATTTGTTTTATCTTCTTTCTGGTCTCCGGAATCCGTATCATCCAGCTGTTCATTATCTCCATTGCCGTCCTGGGCGTCAGGTGAATCGATATTTTCATCCTCATTTCCGGCATTCTTTTGATCCTCTTCCCCAGATGGATTGCCGGAGTCATCTTTTGGCTCTTTATTATCCTTTTTTTCATTTGATTTGATGTAGCTGCCTGTTGAAACGCCTTTCTTTTTCGCTTTTTCCCTCGTCTGCATATCTGACTCGAGAGATTCCATGCGATATGTCGTTTTATATTTTTCCGTCACATCGTTCAGCTGTTTATTCACAGCTTTTTTATATGTATTGTCTTCCATATTTTCATAAACAGTGGAAATCAATATTTCTTTCGATTTCTTTACATACCCATGCTCACTGCAGTCGGTTATAATATCGTCAATCACCTTTTTAAAATCAGTCTTCTCCCAATCATCTATATCATTCACGACTTCCTTACCCTCATCATTTAAAGGCGTCAGTTCAATCACTTCGTAATCGCTGTTTAACGCCATTTCAAAGCTTGGATTGATATCGATTGTCATATACGCATAGGCCTTATTATTAGAGAAAACGGGGAGAACTATAAAAATAAAAAGCATAATAGCAGTCATCGTAACAATCCCCATTTTGAAAGGGCGCAGTCTTAAAAAATCAAAAAAGCTGGCCCTTCTGCCCATGCGTGATTCACTCGGAAGCATAATTTCTTCTCCGATTTCATAGCTGCAGCGATCATTTTTGGCTTTTAAAAATTGTCCGTCAGGGGTCAGCAACGTAACGAATTTTCTATTTTTCTCAACTATAATCCCTCTTCTCATGAGTGCAGCACCCCTTTAAGATAATCTTTTAAATAAATATAATCACCCGTAATGATAATACACATCGCAATAATATATTTTCTGTTTCTCTCAATCGTTTTTCGGCTGACAGAGACAAGCTGTTCTAGCTGTTTCACCGGAAGCTGTTTCTTTGTATACAGGATAGCGGCTAATTCTTCATGTTCAACCAGGGTCATTGCCACCTTTATGGCGTTTTGCCTAGCGTCCGCATGCTTTGGAGAGTTTTCAAGCAGTTCTTTAAACGATAAACCATAATCTTTGAGCTGCTTTTGGAAATAGAGGATTTCCTCCCGCCTCTGCTCCTGCTCAATCTGGCGGCGGTATTCATCAATGGAAAGCTCAGCTTCAATCAAGCTTTGTGATGATTCCTGATCGTCTCCTTCCTGCAAATCGATATTTATATTTTGTGCGCTTCTGGCTTCTTTTCTGATGTAATCAATGACTTTTCTTTTTATTATTAGCTCAGCAAATGCGAGCAGAGAATTGCCTTTTTCAGGTGAGTATTTTTCAATAGCTTCATTAAACGCGATCAGTCCGATACTGAACTCATCGTCTTTTTCATCTATATATCGTTTACAAACGGATGAAACCGTCTTTGCGATAAATGGCTTATATTGCTGTATTAATTCATTTTGCAGATCTTTATTGCCTTTTTGTATACTTTCAACAGTTTTTTCAAGCGTTTGCTTCTTTTTTCCCAATTTAAACAAAAGGCTAAGCACTGGTTTCACCTCAGTTCCTCCCTATAACTACTCATTAATGATAGCTAATTTGATAGGGATTCGCAAAGGAGAAAAAGAAATATTGATTTCCAATGTCTCAATTGTGACAAACCATTCTGACGTCCTATACATGATTTCGTGCCTTTCTAGAGAATTAAGGGGGTTTTACACGTGTTTTTTGTAACAAAGCTGTTATAAAAATGTTATTTTATTTCGTTCATGAAAACGTTTTAAACATGAAAAGACTCTGCTTTTTATGCAGAGTCTTCAGATTACGCCCGTTTCCGGCTGCTGTTTTTTTGTTCGTTTTGTGCGCCCTCCGGCTGTTTTTTCCCACCTGACATGAACCAGCCGCAAACCGCGATTGCCACTAAGACACCCCAGAAGATGAGCTTCCAAGTTCCAGAATGGATAAAGTGTTCAGAAACAACCGCTATGTCGTGATGGGCAAGCGTATATAAAGCAAGCTTTACTCCGACCCAGCCGACTATCACAAAGGCTGCTGTTTCTAGGCTTGGACGTTCCTTTAATAACTTAACAAACATTGAAGCTGCAAACCGCATAATCACCAGGCCGATGATACCTCCAGCCAAAATGACGATAAATTGTCCTCCGTCAAGTCCGCCGATTTTCGGAAGCGATGTTCCAGGAAGAGTAACCGCCAACGCGACTGCCGCTAAGATGGAATCAACCGCAAACGCGATATCTGCCAATTCAACTTTTAAAACAGTCGGCCAAAAACCGCTTTGCTTTGTCTCTTTATGCGTGTCTTCTTTCTTAAATACATATCTTTTCAATATATGGCTTGCTGAGATATACAGCAAGTAGATCGCGCCAATCGCTTGAACCTGCCATACGTTGACTAAAAAAGAAATCGCGAATAAAGAGCCAAACCGCAGAACAAAAGCCCCTGCCAATCCATAAAATAACGCCTTTTTTCGTTTTTCCTCCGGCAAATGTTTTACCATGACCGCCATAACCAGCGCGTTATCGGCAGCTAAAATTCCTTCCAGCCCGATCAAGACGAGAAGAACCCAACCATACTCTAATAATAATGCTGCATCCATAAATGATACCCTCCCAAAAAAGTTGTTTTCTTTCTCTTCATCCGATCTTATGCCGGCCGGACCATGCAAAAAAGACCTTTGCCGACATAAGGCAAAGGTCTTGCTAGACATGAATTCAGGCATGCCAACAAAGCCGATGGATATCGCTATCCATGAAATGACGACTTTGTTTCCGGAAAACATTCCGGACGCTACTCCCCTTTGGGATTTCAAGAAATATGATATTATACATCAATGATATGTGCAGCGCGAAACTTTGTCAACGTTTATTTTTAAAAAATACAGATAATTGTTCGGAATGGGTGCGTTTCTTCCTCTTTTTTAGCAGCAAATAGAGCAGGAACAGTGCTAAAATCGCTATCCCGATTGGAAGCATATATTGATCAAGTATAGAACCGACTTCCTTCCAATTTTCACCGAGCTTCACACCGAGATAAACATATACAAATGTAATCGGCAGCATGGCGATAAACGTATAAAACGAAAACACCCAAACGTTCATTTTTGCAATTCCGCACGGTATAGAGATCAATGTCCGAATGCCTGGCAAGAAACGGCCGCTGAAGGCTACAAATCCCCCATGCTTCTTGAAAAATTCATCAGACTTATCAAGCGCTTCAGGCTTAATAAAGAGATACTTCCCGAAACGTTCAAGAAACGGCCTTCCTCCATACCGGCCTATCCAATACAGCGTAAGCGGGCCTGCCACTCCTCCAAGAGATCCTGCCAAAACAGCGCCAAAAAGTGTCATATCACCTTTAGATACCCAATAGCCCGCAAGCGGCAGGACAATTTCAGCAGGGATAAACTCAATACAGAGCGCTAGAAATATTCCAAAATAAGATAAGCTTTTAAATGCTTCTATCCATGACATAACCAGCTCTTCGATAGCCATCACTTCCCCTTTTTCCATATTTATGTATCATGCATTTTGTTTTTCGGCAAACGTCAACATGATTTTAACACACTTTTCACGGTCAGCTGAATTAAAAATAGATACTACCGTATTTCTTCATAAAGGCTGAAACTCTAAGACTAAGCAGCCGATAATAATGAGAGTCAAGAAGACAGCAACACAGGACACGGGGGGAATCTCCATTTGGAAATACACGTTACATATAATATAACGCTCATATGTTTATCTATTTTTATTGCCTGTGCAGCATCGTACATTTCCCTTGAACTGTCAAGGAAAGTCACTATCAATACAGGCTTAAAAAGCTTATTTTGGCTGATCGGCGGCTCACTTATAATGGGGTTCGGTATTTGGTCAATGCATTTTGTAGGCATGATGGCCGTCTATATGGAGATGCCGATGCAATATGAATTCATGCCTTTAATTGCATCAATTGGCGCAGCTGTTTCCGGATCATTTGTGTCATTATATTTTGTCACCTGGAATTTTCTTGCGAATTACAGACTGCTTACCGGATCAGTTGTGCTCGGGGCATCTATAGCATTTATGCAATATATCGGAATGTCTTCCATTTCCCGGGTAATGATTATGTACGAACCGATCGTTTTTGCAGTTTCTATTATCATTGCGATTGCGGCATCTTTCGTCTCGTTAAAAATATTCTTTGACTTGGCCTTAAAAAAACATTCTGATCATCTTATGTTTTATAAAGTCATCAGTTCAATTGTAATGGGTACTGGGATTTCAGGCATGCAATATACAGGGATGCTCGCGGCATCTTTTCACGAGGACATGGGACCGCTCGGAAGCCATATGGAGGTACAAACGTTTCATTGGTCGATTTTTGTTACGTTAATCGTTATCTGTATACAAACGCTATTATTATCCAGTTCCCATGCGGACCGAAAGTTTAGTAAACAGAGCGAACGCATAAAGGTTAACGAACAGAGGTTTCAGCCTTTAATCGTCCAAAATATTGACGCGATTTTTATTTTGTCATTAGATGGAGACATTATATCGTCCAATCATGCTGGTGAGGACATGATCAGAAAATTTGGTTTTAACATGCACGATTGGAGACATTATACGTCAATGAAAATTAATCGCCTTTTTGAGCAAGTAAAAAAAGAAAAACAGGCCATTAACAGTGATAGCGATCTTATCACTGAAAAGGGCCAGTTTCACTTAAACATCACGCTAATACCCGTTGAGGTCAATCAAGAACTGGACAGCATTTATGTCATTTGCAAGGACATGACAAAGCAGTAACTTTACGGCAGTGATGAGTCGCGAGCATCCTTTGAACAATGGCACAGTTATATTCTTTCTGGACTCGATCACTCCAAGAAGGTTTTGTCTTCTTTAACGGAATTAGGCATCAGAATCAGTATTGATTATGACGGAACGGGACACAGCTCCCTTACTATCCGATTCACTGGCTGAAAATCGACAAATCATTGATTGACGATATTCAGGCCCATCCGAAATCAGAGCAAATTACCGGGGCTATCATTGCCATGGGACATCAGCTGTCTGCAGGTGATTGCTGAAGGGGTGGAAAATTCAGCTCAAAAACAGCTACGTTACCAAAAGAGCTGTGACCATTTACAGGGCTTCTTCTTTAGCAGGCCGATACCGCCGGAACAACTCGAACAATTAATTCTCGAACAGCCGTCGCAATAACAGCGATGGCTATTTTTTTTACCCATAAGTTACTACACATGGATCGTACTCCCCCTCTTCACACTAAAGAAAAAAAGGGGTTTATTAATATGCATACAATGTGGAAGGGATCAATCAGTTTTGGTTTGGTAAATATACCCATTAAGCTCTATGCGGCCACAGAGGATAAAGACATTAAGCTGCGCAGCCTTCATAAAGAGGATCACGCGCCAATCAAATACGAAAAGACTTGCACGAATTGCGAAAAAACACTCGGTCCTGATGAAATAGTAAAAGGATATGAATATGTAAAAGGAAAATATGTAGTGCTGACGGATGAAGATTTAAAAAGCTTAAAGCAGGAGCATGAGGAGAAAGCGGTTGAGATTGTTGATTTTGTTCAGCTGCAGGAAATTGACCCGATTTATTTTAACCGCTCTTACTTTGTCGGACCCGGGGATAACGGCACGAAAGCTTATACCCTGTTGCGTGAGGCGCTGCGCTCAACCGGAAAGATCGGCATCGCCAATATGACAATCAGGTCGAAGCAGCAGCTGGCCATTCTCCGCGTTTATGAAAATTGTATCGTGATGGAGTCTATCCATTATCCGGATGAGGTCAGAAGCGCTGCCCATGTCCCAGGTGTGCCGGATCAATCGAATGTAAACGAGAAGGAACTGCAAACCGCTATCACATTAATAGACGAGCTGACGGCTGAGTTTGAGCCGGAGAAATATGAGGACACGTACCGGCACGCCCTGCTGCAAAGAGTCAAAGACAAGCTTGAAAATAAAGAAACAGCCGTTACTCCTGATAAAGCGCCTCCTCGTGAAGATGTCATTGACCTGGTCAGCGCCCTGCAAGCCAGCATCGACCGGACCAGAAAGCCGAACCGGGAAACCCCGGCAGCAGCACCAGCACAAACAGATGAATCGAAAGGAGCCGGAGAAAAAAAACAAAAAACAACTAGAAAAAAAGCCTCCGGCACGTCATAGCCCATGGCGTTCACCATGCAGCCCGTCCTTACTTCCTCACCGCCAATAGGAGAAGAATGGCGCTACGAAGTAAAATATGACGGGTACCGCTGTATTCTCCGCATCCATTCAGCAGGTGTGACCTTAACCAGCAGAAATGGCTTGGAGCTTAACAGTACCTTTCCTGAAATCACGCAATTCGCCAAAACAGCCTTTCAGCATATGGAAAAAGATCTTCCCCTGACACTTGATGGCGAAATTGTATGTTTGGTGAACCCTTGCCGTTCTGATTTTGAACACATTCAGGTGCGGGGACGTTTGAAAAGACCAGAAAAGATCCAGGAATCGGCAAACGCGCGTCCGTGCTGTTTTCTCGCCTTTGATCTGTTAGAGCGCCGCGGAGAAGATATATCGTCTCTTTCGTATCTGGACCGAAAAAAATCACTGTATGATCTCATGTCTGGGGCAAAGCTTCCTGCGTCTCCAGACCCTTATGCTAAGGAAACGATTCAGTATGTCCCCTGCTACGATCATTTTGATCCGCTTTGGGAAATGGTTATGAAATATGACGCAGAAGGAATCGTAGCGAAGAAAACAAACAGCAAGTGGCTTGAAAGAAAGCGGTCGTCCGATTGGCTCAAATATAAAAACTTTAAACAAGCTTATGTTGTTGTAACAGGGTTTAACCCAAACAATGGATTTCTGACGGTGTCTGTGTTAAAAAACGGCGTAATGACACCGATTGCCTCTGTCTCACACGGAATGAGTGATGAGGAAAAAAACGCCATACGTGAGGTTATGGAACAACACGGACATAAAACATCTTCAGGGGAATTTACGCTAGAACCATCGATTTGTGCAACCGTTCAATACTTAACGATTCTCCAAGGCACATTGAGAGAGGTATCGTTTGTCGGTTTTGAACTCCATATGGACTGGACCGAATGCACATATACACAAGTCATTCGCCACTCCAAACCGGTACATCCAAAGCTTCAGTTCACAAGCCTGGATAAAATCATATTTGAAAAGAATAAAAAAACGAAAGAAGATTTTATTCAGTACATGATTGAAGTCAGTGACTACCTGTTCCCATTTCTGAAAAACCGTGCTGTCACCGTCATCCGCTACCCGCATGGATCAAGGAGTGAATCGTTTTTTCAAAAAAATAAGCCGGACTATGCGCCGGATTTCGTTCGATCTTTCTATGACGGAAGCCATGAACATATTGTCTGCAAGGATATGTCCACTTTATTATGGCTTGCCAACCAGCTTGCTTTGGAGTTTCATGTCCCTTTTCAAACCATTCAAAGCAGGCGTCCGGCTGAGATTGTCATTGATTTGGATCCGCCTTCACGAGACGATTTCCTCATGGCCGTGCAGGCTGCGAATGAGCTGAAGCGGTTGTTTGACTCTTTTGGCATCACATCGTACCCGAAGCTTTCCGGGAACAAGGGCATCCAGCTTTATATTCCCTTGTCCCCAGAGGCATTTACGTATGAGGAAACACGCCAGTTTACACAGCTGATCGCTGAGTACTGCACCAATGCATTTCCCGAGCTATTTACTACTGAACGCTTGATTAAAAACAGGCACGGCAAATTGTATCTTGATTATTTGCAGCATGCAGAAGGAAAAACGATTATTTGTCCTTATTCGACAAGAGGGAATGACCTTGGCACTGTCGCGGCACCGCTCTATTGGCACGAGGTACAGCCCTCCATAACACCCGCTATGTTTACGATTGATACTGTAGTTGATCGGATTAAGAAACAGGGCTGCCCATTTTTTGATTTTTACCGCAACCCGCAAGATGAACCTCTTAACGCCATTTTCCATCAGTTGAAGAAAAAGAGCTGATTGTCATCAGATGTAATGGAGGTGGGGTTCAAGAGGACGCCTGAGTCATTAGCTGCCTATCATTCAAATACGTGGGTATTCAAAAGCAAGTTTGCCGCACGCTAAAAGAGCTGACTAAATAAGTCAGCTCTTTCCATTCAACTGTACTTTTTTTCTAACCGCTCTTTTTCCTGGCGCTGGAGCGGGCTTAGCGGCTCATTATATAAATCGATATCAATCGCATAGTTCGGCCGTCTTTTCACCTCAGAAAAAATGGTTCCAATATACTCTCCGACGATCCCGATTCCCATTAATTGCAGCCCGCCCAAAAACCAAATGGAAATGATGAGCGACGCCCAGCCTGCATTTGTATGGCCTAGCAGCTTTTGTATAAACGCGCCAACTCCTGCCACAGCGCTGAAGAAAAATAAAACAAAACCTAAAAGCGTAAAGAATCGAATCGGTGCGACACTGAATGATGTAATCCCGTTAAAAGCGAATGATAGCATTTTTTTCAGCGGATATTTCGTTTTGCCGGCAAAGCGTTCTTTACGGTCATACAAGACTTCGGCTGATCTAAAGCCAATCATGGGAACAATGCCTCTTAAAAACAGATTCGCTTCCGGGTAACGAGCGAGCTCTTCAAGCGATCTTTTATTCATTAAACGAAAATCAGCATGATTATAAATCAATTTAATCCCAAGCTTATTCATGAGGCGATAAAAGCCTAAAGCGGTCGTGCGCTTAAAAAAGGTATCGGTTTTTCTACTGCGGCGGACACCATAAACGATTTCGCAGCCCTCATGATATTTCAGCAAAAAATCCCGGATCACAGAGATGTCGTCCTGAAGATCAGCATCAATCGAAATGACGCAGTCTGACCTATTCTTCGCTTTATGCAGTCCAGCTAAAAGCGCTTTTTGGTGTCCGACATTGCAGGCTAATTTTAAGCCTGTCACCTTCTTGTTTCTAATGCTCTCCATAGCAATCAAGGCCCATGTACGGTCTTTGCTGCCATCATCGACAAACAGAATTTTACTGTCTTCACTAATTAACTTCTCTTCAATTAAGCTGTCTACAACCTCTGTCAGCTGACGGCTTGTCTCTTGAAACACTTCCTCTTCATTGAAACACGGAACGACGATGGTTAATACTGGCTGTGGCTGTTTCAATCGATATCCTCCTTATCTTGTTTCATATAAATAAATGCGCCAGGCAGAATCTTTATGGTCAAACGTCTTAACGAGCGAAAGATGGTTTTGATCAGCATTCTTGATCGGAACTGATGAAAAAATATAACGCCCGCCCATTTTTTTAAATACATCTGTATTTAATTGAAGATTATTAATCGTTTTCTTCGAATTCTTTTTAAAATCATATCGTTTACCGAGTTCATCAACGAAAAGATAGCAGCGGCTGCCCCATTCATCAAAATATTGTTTCAGCCGAGCGTTTTTTTCCAGCTCTTTTTCAATGATTTTCCTAAATTCATATTTATATGAGAGCGGGTACAGATTGTTATACGTATCTAACGTGTAAAACCCGTTATATTGGGCGATAGACGGATGCAGTCCGATGCTTGCCACCCTGTACGAATCTTGAGGACGCCCGATATATTCCTTAATCTCTTTGAATTGCTCGGATGCATAAAATTCCCGGAATGTCGGCGCATTGTAGTGAACGCCATACGTATATTCTTCATTAAAAGGCGCCAACACCATCAGCTGAGCAGCAACTGCAGCATATACAATCCATTTCCATCCTCTTCCCATCCGCCAAATGAGATATAAAGCAAGCGCAAAGCTTACGTATATGACAAGCGGCCGCAGAAAATGAAAACGGGCAAAATTAAATTCGGCTAAAAAGGCAAATTTCTGCTTTGGCACCGCCCATATTTTGTTGAACCAAAATGCATACCATAATGACAGTCCGTAATTAAGCACACATAAAAACAGATAAACATTTTCTAACTTTGTCCGGTTTCGCTTGAACAGCACAGCTGCAAAAACGAGCAGCAGGATCGGAAGGATGACAACGGTATGAACTGTCATCACATGATTATGGCCATAGACAAAGTTTTTAACGGATAGACGGAGAGAGTGCCAAACGTCATGCCTTGATGAAATAAATTCAATCCGATGCATCGGTGCGTGCGAGAACAACATCGAATAGACAAGCCGATATTCAACGAAAAGATAAATACTCGTCATAAATGCAATACTGCCTAAAAAAATCAGGTTCCATCTTCTATTTGCGATAGCATCATACAGCCAAAAGCACGCCATTCCTGCCAAGAAAAAGAAGAAGCCTAAGACAAAGCTTGAATATATAGGAAGCAAACCGAGCGTGAGCCACTCTTTCCAAGAGCTATCCCCTTTTCGGATATTTAAAAAAGCCCACAGTGCCAAAGGATATCCAAGCGTACTCAGCATTCCTGAAGGCCAAAAAGGTGTTAAGGCAAATGCCAGCGATACGCCAATTGTGATAAAAGCCGCTTTTGGCTCCGGAATTACATGTTTCTTCAGCAGCATATACATTCCAAAAAAAGCGACAACCCTTGTAATCGTCTGGCTTATTGCATAGGCGGTCATGGAAGAAAAGAACGCGTGCAGCCAAACAATTCCGCTCAACTCAGTGCCAAAGGCGTCCCGAGGCAGCCCGTTAATGATTTGCGGAATGGCCGCGTCAACCTTGCCGATGATTTCTCCGCTATCTGCCAGTACCTTGTACCAAGCGATATTCGAATCTAAATTATCGTGCACGCGAATATGGGCATCTTCCTTTAAAATAAAGAGCGGGGATACATATAGCAAAAGGAGAAATAATGCGATCCAGAGATAATATGTTTCTTTTTTGTGTTGTCTCATTAATCGTAACATCGCTTACACATCCATTTGTTATTCTGACACCGCATCCGGCATGATCTGCCACATGTGTCAAAATTTATTATCCCTTTTCCTTTCCAAAACATTCATCAGATGACAAACCGTTTTTCAACCTGTCTCTTCCCCATTAATTCCCGCTATCCATGAGGCTTGATTACTTACTATACTGATAGGAGGGGAGGGGATGTATTTTGTTTACAATCTTACTTTCATTGGCCATACTCGTATCTGTGCCATTTATATATAAAGCGAACCGCAATACAAAAGATGTAAAGGTCAACACCATTTCAATCGATCAAAAAGACGGTTCAGCCAGAAAAAAGTTAAATATCCTTCATTTATCAGATCTCCACTTAGAAAACATTTCTGTATCAGCTGAAGAGCTGTATCATTTAATAAAAGATCAGCCTGTGGACATCATCGCCCTGACCGGGGATTTTCTAGATCGGAAACGTAATATTCCGAAGCTGGCAGGTTACTTGAACGCATTGCAAAAGCTAAATCCAGTATATGGAATGTATGCGGTTTTCGGTAACCACGATTATGTATTGAAAGAAAAGGACTTTCAGAGATTGAAGCATGTTTTAGAGGAAAACGGCTGTATCACACTTCAAAATGAACATGTACAAATCGAGACGGCTGCAGGGCCTGTCAATATTATCGGCATTGATGATTACAGCACGAATCGCAGCAATATTACCGGCTCTTATCAAAATCTAGAAAACGGCTACCACCTTGTATTAACTCACGACCCAAACATTATTCTGGATATGAAAGATGTTCATTATGATTACCTGCTTTCAGGCCATTTTCACGGCGGGCAAATTCACTGGCCAAAACCGTACCATTTGGCAAAAATGGGCAAACTTGTGCGCATGAATATCGTTAAAGGCCTTCATTATCACCATGATAAACCGTTTTATATCAGCGAAGGCTTAGGACAAACCGGTGTAAATATCCGTGTTGGCAGCCGTCCTGAAGTGACATTTCATCAGATATAATCAAGAAAGACTGTGCTGACCAAGGCATCAGTCTTTTTTTTGATAGGTTTTCTGCAGCTTTTCTTTCGAAATAAACAAATAGGATGTATTCGGTAAATGACGCAAGGTCATCTGCTTTGAAGTGAGATAGAAAATGGGTATATGCGTGATCTTTTTAAAACTCCTGTAAATAGGGTTGACCGGGGTGACCACATCAAAACCGAGCCTTTCCACACCTTTGTCAAGCATTGTAATGCCCACAATCCCTTTAATTTTGTCACTTTTTTTGTGATTATTGATGTAATCCACGAGAATCGGCATCGATTGATATACTTTTTGATAGATAATGAGCCCTTTTCTGACTGCGCTTTCAATGCTTTGCAGCTCCCTGACCAGCTTAATGTTGTGCAGATGGATTTTAACGAGCACATCATTTTTTCTTATATGCGTTCCGTCACTCAGTACGACATGATGTCCTTTGTACTTCGTCAACCTGACCCGAAAGACGCTTTTTTGATCTTTGTCAATCAAGGTGAGTCTTGAAAAAAAGAAATAAATCGGGTCAACCACTCTCCAAATAGAAAGGAAACAAGTTCTCATCTCTTCACCTTCCTTATGATCAAAAACACCCTTATATTTTGTGAACGTTCTCCCCAAAATATAGTTGCCATATTTTTTAAGGAGGACCATCATGAAGAACATTCTCATTTTTCCTTTTTTAAGCATATCCACCGGGCATCACCATGTTGCAGATGCCCTGCAGGCTGAACTGAAGACCCAAGGACTGGCAGCTGAGAAAATGGATATCTTTTCATATACGTATAGACGGTTAGAAAAACTGTCCTCTGAGGCGTATTTAAAATGGATTCAATATTTCCCGAAAACGTACAGCGGCATTTACAGGCTCCTCGCCTGCGGAAAATATCAAAATGACAAACGCTATGCCATGTACGAATGGCTGTTTACACAACAAATGAGACACATCTTACAAGAAAAACAGCCTGATATCGCCTTCTGCACACATGCACTGCCTTCTTATCTGTTGAACCGGCTAAAGCCGGAATATCCGAATATGAAGGTTGTGAATGTATATACTGATTTTTTTGTGAATCAATTATGGGGGCGGGAGAATATTGATTACCATTTTGTGCCGATCATGGATGTCAAGAAGCAGCTCATGTCTGAAGGAATCGATCAGAAAAACATATATTTGACCGGCATTCCCGTTCACCCAATGTTTGAAATGGAATCAACAGACACCTGCCAGCATCATCCGCCATACACCATCATCATCACAGGCGGCAGCATGGGAGTCGGAGGTATTTTAAAATGGGTTCAGAATCTGTCGCCAGGCGGAAACATCTTATACAAAATATTATGCGGCAGAAACGAAAAGCTCTACTGCTATGTCAAAAGTTTACGTCACCCTTTTATTGAAGCGATTCCCTATCTTCACAGCAAAGCAGAGATGAATCGTTTATACGATCAAGCGGCAGGCATCATGACTAAACCCGGAGGCGTAACCATTAGCGAATGCTTACAGAAACGGCTTCCGGTATTTATTTTTCATGCGCTGCCGGGACAGGAGGAAATGAATTTGAATCTTCTAATGGAACGGAGGCTTGTCACAGATATGAGAAACTGGGACATGCAGAAAGCAGAGGAGCGTATTGCGGCATTTTTTCAATCGAATGAACAACTGAAAGAATATGAAAGACGTGTCAATAGATATCTTGGCGAAATATCTGACCGGAAGATTGTAGATGTTTTACAAAGGTTGATATGAAATAAAAAAACACTCCCTGAAACAGAGAGTGTAAAATAGTTAACGAAACAGCAAATGCTGACTGTGAATGCCTGCTTTCTTCAGCAGAAGGATCAACTGGTCCTGTTCATCAGGCGAAAGGCCTGAAAACGCTCTTGCAATACGCAGTGCATGAATCGGATAAATCTTATCCAAATACTCATTTCCCTTGTCAGTTAAATGCGCATAGACGGAGCGTTTATCTTTCGGATCCTGCTCCCGTACTAAAAATCCGTTTCTTTCTAATTTGTCAATGACATATGTGACGTTTCCGCTCACAAGCAGAAGTCTCGACCCAATTTGCTGTAGTTTTTGCGGGCCTCTTGTGTACAGGAGCTCTAGTACAGCAAATTCAGTGGGATTAAAGCCGTGCTCTTTGCTGTCACGGATACTATGTTCAGACACACTTTTGAAAGCCCTTGCAAAAACTCTGTACAAATTCATCGCACGCTCAACTTCTTCTTCGTTAAACGATAATCTCATCATATCTACCTCGTATATAGGATTTTTATAAAAAAATAATGAAAACCCTTACATATAATAAGAGTTCAGTCCCTTACTATACGTATTCGCTATAATTCGAGAAATTCCTTCTGAAACAAAAAAATCCTTATACATTATCTTGTATAAGGATTTCAGACTGTTGACAAAATAGTCGGATCTTTATGATCCGACCTATTTTTGTCCAATTTATTCTGTTTTTCGGTCGAATAGGCTGGCGAGTTGGTCCTTTCCAAGTCCAATTCGCCAGTTTTTTTAGA
>NZ_JAUMKF010000080.1:0-385 GCF_030519405.1 Bacillus sp. C28GYM-DRY-1 | reverse complement strand
GCCTGTGGGGGCGGACGAACGCCGGGGCATGCGTGTGTCATATGTCACATGACAGTTGGTGTCGTATGGGTCGAGTGGGTCGCAATGTCCGATCGGAGTGGTCTGGACCGACGAGTGAACGCACCCTTACTGTCAGTTCACGATCTGTGGAAGATCGATTACATACAGGCAGAGCCTGGGGAGGCTCTGGGGGGAGGGTGTGTCATGCCTGTGGGCAGACTGCTGCGTGTCACTGCGGTGGCGCTATCGGGTGCGATCGCGTTGTGTGTTCTAGCGCCTGTTAACGCGGCGGGAGCTGCCCGCAGTCAGGTGTCGGCCGGTAGGCCGTCGGCACTAGACGACTCCCAAGTTGGAGTGACACCGACTGAGGACGAGGCGCTTGCCC
>NZ_JAUMKF010000079.1:0-387 GCF_030519405.1 Bacillus sp. C28GYM-DRY-1 | reverse complement strand
ATGCACCGGCGTCTGGCGGGGTCCTCCCTGGTCACGGAGTCGGGGGCGGGGTCGCTCGGGATCGGGGGCGGGCCGAACGCGTGCGTGAACGCCCACTTGGAGGCGTACCTGTTGGAGGGGCGGGTTCCGGGGGCCCGGGCGACCTGCGGTCCGCACGCGCCCCCGGAGCCCCGCTAGGGGCGCCCTTCGGGGGCGCGGGGAACGGCACGAACGACCCCCGTGGGCTCCGCCCACGGAACCCCGCACGCACTCCCCCCGTCTTTGAGAGAGGATCCATGCAGATGG
Source organism: Bacillus sp. C28GYM-DRY-1 (assembly GCF_030519405.1). Lineage (NCBI taxonomy): Bacteria > Bacillati > Bacillota > Bacilli > Caryophanales > Bacillaceae > Bacillus > Bacillus sp. C28GYM-DRY-1. Next base: position 102 of record NZ_JAUMKF010000079.1, on the reverse strand, counting down.
ACCGGGGTGGGCGGGGGCGGAAGAGGTGGAAGGCGTGGCCGTGCGCAGTACGACGACAGCCGAGTCGGGCACGAGGACGAGGGACCACGACACCCCCGCGCC
>NZ_JAUMKF010000078.1:0-387 GCF_030519405.1 Bacillus sp. C28GYM-DRY-1 | reverse complement strand
GCGGACACAGACCGCCTCCGGCTCGTTGTGGAGGAGCGTCACCGCATCCCACGACGTCACCTCGGTTGAGGTGTCGGAGAACACCCTCCACAGCTTCGACCGCCACGCCCCGCCCGTGTACGCCTGCACGTCCAGGCTCGCGGAAGCCGACGGGACCACGTTCACGAGGCCGTTCGACAGCTGCCACACCGTGGTGGAGCACTCCTGATCCACACCGGTCAGCTCTGATCCGGCCGATCGGAACTGCACCCGGCCTCGCATGTAGTCCCCGGCTGCGCACCCCCAGCGCGGGGAGAACGTGGACGGGACCGCCCGGTACACGGTGATCGCCCCGTCCTCCCCGGTCCTCGTCATCGAGGTGGGGTTGGTGGAGCCCGTGTAGTAGCC
>NZ_JAUMKF010000077.1:0-392 GCF_030519405.1 Bacillus sp. C28GYM-DRY-1 | reverse complement strand
ATATGCCGTGGTCGATAATATATTGGATCGGAACTTTCAGTCTGATCGCCCTCTTGAAAAACTAGTAACGGACATCACATATTTGCCTTATGGACAGAAACAATTGTACCTTTCCAGTATATTAGATTTATACAATGGAGAAGTGATTGCTTTTACGATTGGCGATAAGCAGGACACAGACTTTGTCTTAGACACACTTGATCAGCTGCCAACACTGCCTGAGAACTGCGTGTTACATAGTGACCAAGGTTCTGTATATACATCTTACGAGTATCAAAAAGCTGTTAACACAAAAGGCATTACCATGAGCATGTCCCGCAAAGGGACGCCCGCTGATAATGCCTCCATCGAATCGTTTCATTCCTCACTAAAGTCTGAAACGTTCTATCTTA
>NZ_JAUMKF010000076.1:0-392 GCF_030519405.1 Bacillus sp. C28GYM-DRY-1 | reverse complement strand
ATATGCCGTGGTCGATAATATATTGGATCGGAACTTTCAGTCTGATCGCCCTCTTGAAAAACTAGTAACGGACATCACATATTTGCCTTATGGACAGAAACAATTGTACCTTTCCAGTATATTAGATGTATACAATGGAGAAGTGATTGCTTTTACGATTGGCGATAAGCAGGACACAGACTTTGTCTTAGACACACTTGATCAGTTGCCAACACTGCCTGAGAACTGCATGTTACATAGTGACCAAGGTTCTGTGTATACATCCTACGAGTATCAAAAAGCTGTTAACACAAAAGGCATTACCATGAGCATGTCCCGCAAAGGGACGCCCGCTGATAATGCCTCCATCGAATCGTTTCATTCCTCACTAAAGTCTGAAACGTTCTATCTTA
>NZ_JAUMKF010000015.1:0-83941 GCF_030519405.1 Bacillus sp. C28GYM-DRY-1 | reverse complement strand
TACCTAGCCAAACGGAGCTAGGTATGCGGGAGCTCTTTTTCTGTTTTTGAAATCAGCTGAATATCCAAAAAAACAGCGTAAAACAAAAAAAGCTTGTAGAAAAACATCGTTTTCTCTACAAGCTGAAGGCCTAAGCGGCCTTTTTTGATTCTTAAAATAACATAAATAATCCAGGAAAATAATGTAATGACGCTGAAAACATCAGTGCATCAAAGCTGGATGATCTTGAATCCATCGATGGGGTTGAATTGGATATTTTACGACTGATGATCAGTGGGAAGGGCTTCGTTATTATGTGTATGATCAAGAAAACCAAATGAGTTTCTATTGCGGAGGATGGGATGTGATCAAATGTGACAAGAAGTCACACTGATTTTCCCCACTTTCCAAGCGTTCTTGCTTTTGTTGCCGCATATGTCACGAGAAACGGGATAGTCACAATCAGAAAAAACAAAGGCACCCAATTTGATAATCCGGTTACATAATGGAGTGTGATTGACAAAAGAGACAGGAAACTTAAGGTGCAGGTGACGTTTCGCACGTCTTTTTCGCTTCTTTTATATTTCTCTTTCATGGTGGATTGATCACTGTATATCGGCGAAGTCCCGGGCTCAGCCGAAAAGATATGCATTCCATGGAAAGAGCAAACACGTTCCCATCCGGCCGTTTCAAACATCTCAGTGTATTCCGCCAAGCTTTCTTCCCCAACATCATGATAATCAATACTGTAGATCAATTTCCGCGGCTCAGCTTTTCTAAGCTTATATCCCATAAACGCAAAAGAATCGAGCACCCAGCCCTTGCTGGCCATATCACTGAGTTTCTTCATATCTTTTTCTTCTGAAAACGCCAATCCTTCGGACATCATATATTTTTTCTGTTTCATGACTAGTCCCCTTTCAATTGTTGAAAAGCGCGTTCGCCGTGTTCAGCCATCACTTTTCTGCGCTGAATTTCTTTTTTGAGTAATTCTTGGCCGTGCAGGGTGGTCTGGTACACTTTGCGGCGCGGGTTGTCATTGTTGACAAGCTCAATGATCTCTCCCTGCAGTAATTTCTTTAACAATGTATATAAAGTAGCTGGGCCGATCGTAAAGGAGTCTTCAGTCATTTCCTCAATCTCCTGCATGATCGAATATCCATGCTTTGGCTCCAGCAATGTTAAGACAATATAATAGGCTGGATCGGTAAGCTGATCCATTTCCTGTGGACGTTGCTTTGGCAAGGTGTCACCTCATTTCTTATATCAATAAATGATATATCACTTATTGATATATTAAAATCTTCCTTTTTGTATGTCAACGCTATTTTTTTCTGCATTCAGTCATCATAAAGAAACAATCACCGAGTATGCATTAATGTATATGTTTTCATAGAGGGGGAGTCTTGATGAAAAAATGGATGGCTGCGGTTTTTGTGATGTTGTTGATATTGTGTTTCGGAGGGATTAAGAGTGTGAAGGCGGCGGAGCCGAAGGTGTATCAGTTTGATTTTGGAAGCGGTTCGGTGGAGCCTGGTTACATTGGTGTCAGGGCGTCTGATCGGTATGAGCGGTCAAAGGGCTATGGTTTTCAAACACCGGAGAATATGAAGGATGTGGCGGCATCCGGGACTGGTGTGAAGAGCGATGCGGTTCAGTTTTTGGCGTATGGGACGAAAAGCGACAATACGTTTAACGTGGATCTTCCGAACGGACTTTATGAGGTGAAGGTGACGCTTGGCAATACAGCAAGGGCCAGTGTGGCGGCGGAGGGTGTGTTTCAGGTCATTAATATGACGGGGGACGGCGCGGAGGATACGTTCCAAATCCCTGTCACTGACGGGCAGCTGAATCTGCTGGTGACAGAGGGGAAAGCAGGCACCGCTTTTTCGCTGAGCGCCTTGAACATCAAGAAATTGTCTGATCAGCCGGTGACGAATCGAACCATTTACATCGGCGGCGATTCGACGGTGTGCAATTATTATCCGCTCAACAGCAGCAAGCAGGCGGGCTGGGGGCAGATGCTGCCTCACTATGTCGACAAGCATACCTTTCAAGTGAGAAACATGGCGTCAGGCGGGCAGATCGCGAGAGGGTTTCGAAATGACGGACAGCTTGAGGCAATCTTGAAGTATATCAAGCCGGGGGATTATTTTGTGTTGCAGCTTGGCATTAATGACACAAATCCGAAGCATAATGAATCTGAAGCGGAATTTAAGGAGTTGATGCGTGATATGATCCGCCAGGTGAAAGCAAAGGGGGCGGAAGTCATCCTTTCCACACCACAGGGACGGGCGACAGATTTTACGCCTGAAGGCATCCATTCGTCTGTCAACCGATGGTACAGGGCTTCTATTTTGGCCTTAGCCGAAGAGGAAAAAACGCACCTCATTGATTTGAATGTCCTCAGCTCGGCTTACTTTACATCAATCGGCCCGGAAAAAACTCTGGCGCTATACATGGACGGAGATACGCTGCATCCAAACCGCGCGGGAGCCGACGCACTGGCGCGATTGGCTGTTCAGGAGTTACAACGCCAGGGAATCGATGGCTTTTAATACGTCATATTTCAACAAAACACATATGGCTTCGCCAATTAGAGTATAATGAAAACATCTGCAAGAGACAGGAGTTTATACATGAGTCATTTTAAAAACTATCAAATCAGTCATGACATTTTACGAGCATTAGAAGGACTGGGATATACAGAACCGACCAAGGTGCAGCAAAGCGTGATCCCCGTTGCCCTTGAACGAAAGGATCTTGTCGTCAAATCACAGACGGGAAGCGGAAAAACGGCTTCGTTCGGAATTCCTCTCTGTGAGCTGGCGGATTGGGATGAAAACAAGCCACAGGCGTTGATTTTAACACCAACCCGTGAGCTTGCGGTGCAAGTGCAAGAGGATATCACAAACATCGGACGCTTTAAACGGATTAAAGCGACCGCCGTGTTTGGAAAGTCATCCTTTGACAAACAAAAAGCTGAACTAAAGCAAAAAAGCCACATCGTTGTCGGCACACCGGGACGTGTACTGGATCATATCGAAAAGGGCACGCTGCCGTTAGACCGTCTCTCCTATTTGGTCATTGATGAAGCCGATGAGATGCTGAATATGGGCTTCATCGAACAAGTAGAGGCGATCATCAAGCATCTGCCGACTGAGCGCACGACAATGCTGTTTTCGGCAACGCTGCCGGAGGATATTGAGAAATTGAGCCGTCAATATATGCAAAACCCGGAGCATATCGAAATCAAAGCGGCCGGGCTAACGACAAGGAATATTGAACATGCGGTGATACCAGTAAGAGAAGAGAATAAGTTTTCTTTGCTGAAGGATGTGCTGATGACGGAGAATCCTGACAGCTCCATCATTTTCTGCCGGACGAAAGAACATGTCAATCAGCTGACCGATGAATTGGATGACTTAGGATATCCGTGCGATAAAATTCACGGCGGAATGATTCAGGAAGACCGGTTCGACGTCATGAATGAATTTAAACGGGGCGAGTACCGGTACCTAATCGCGACAGATGTCGCCGCGCGCGGGATTGATATTGAAAATATCTCCCTTGTCATCAACTATGATCTGCCGCTTGAAAAGGAAAGCTACGTCCACCGCACGGGCCGGACCGGGCGCGCAGGGAAAAAAGGAAAGGCCATTTCATTTGTCACGGCCTTCGAAAAACGGTTTCTAGCCGACATTGAGGAATATATCGGGTTTGAGATTCAAAAAATAGAAGCCCCTTCTCAAGAAGAAGTGGCCAAGAAGAAGCCTGATTTTCTATCTAAATTGAATGACCGTCCGGCATTCAAAAAGGACAAAAGCGAAGAGCTCAATAAAGAGATTATGAAGCTGTATTTTAACGGCGGAAAGAAAAAGAAAATCAGAGCCGTTGATTTTGTAGGAACGATTGCCAAAATTGATGGTGTGTCAGCTGATGACATCGGCATTATCACGATCATGGATAACGCCTCTTACGTGGAAATTTTAAACGGAAAAGGCCCTCATGTTCTTAAAGTGATGAAGGATACAACTGTCAAAGGGAAGAAGCTCAAGGTGAATAAAGCGAATAAATGATGTATGATGACCTGCTCCAGTTAAAGGGGCAGGTCATTTTGGTGTTTACTGACATCGGCACGGGTTTCCTCAGGAACAAATGCAAGAATCACAATGCCGATTACAAATAGAACAATCAGGCTGAATATCGCCGTTGAGGATCTCCCGGTAAGCTGAGCGGTAACGGCAATGAGCAGCGGTCCCATAATCGAAGCGAATTTACCGAAAATGTTATAGAAACCGAAGAATTCATTGGCGTGGCGCTTTGGCACCAACTTGGCGAAATAAGAACGGCTCAGGGCTTGAATGCCGCCCTGCGAGGTAGCGACAAGCATAGCCAGTATCCAGAAATCAAGCGTTGTCTCCATAAAATAAGCGTACACACAGACAATCATATAAATGACGATCCCAACGTACAGCATTGTTTTTCCCGTAAAGCGTTCCGCAAGCCTTCCGTATACAATAGAAAAAGGCGCAGCGACGACTTGGGTGACAAACAGGATGATCAGGAGGCTTGTGGGGCTGATCCCTAAATCAGACCCGTAGGAGGTCGACATCGTAATAATCGTGCCGACTCCGTCGATATAAAAGAAATAAGCAAGCAAAAAGAGGAACAGCGCACGGTATTGCCTAATCCGCTTCATCGTTTGGCCGAGCCGCTTAAAGCTGTTAAGGACGATATGAGGTTCTCTTTTGATGGTATAGCGCTGGTGGACATGTTTCAGCATCGGAATGGTAAACAGCCCCCACCAGGCAGCCGTTATGAAAAAGGATAGCTGGCTTGCGGCCGATACAGACATCGGAATCGTTTCTGCTTGTGCAAGCAGAATAACAGCAATACTGATGATAAATGGAATCGTGCTTCCTATGTAACCCAAGCCAAAACCCCGCGCAGAGACGATATTCATCCGTTTTTCCGACGTGACGTCAACGAGAAAGGCATCATAAAACACGTTGGCGCCGGAAAAACCGATTGCCGATATCGTATAAAACAGCAATAAAAGCAGCCAATGTTCACTCGGAATAAAGGCAAGTATCGCGGTGCTGGCGACACCCACTGACACAAAGAAACCGAAGAACTTTTTTTTGCACCCTTCATAGTCGGCGATCGTGCCTAAAATCGGCCCGAGCATGGCAAGAATAAACGTTGAAATTGCAATGGTGTATCCTAAATAGGCAGTCGATTGAGCGGCGCCGATACCGCTTTCTGCAACCGCTGATTTATAAAATAACGGAAACACCGCGGTGGTTACGACAATCGAGTAAGCTGAATTTGCCCAGTCATATAACATCCAGCTGTTTTCTTGTTTCGTAAAACGTTTCATCATCAGCGCCCTCCTCCGGTAACGATACTTCTATTGTACGAGAAATAGGCCTGAAAAGAATGGAATGAACGTCAATTTTTACAAAATATTTATGTTTTTGTGCTTCAAATCATACGTTTGGTTTATTGCTGACCATAGGTGTACCTGGTACCATTTATCTATATTTTTTGTAATTTCCAGAATAGGAGCAGCAGAGAGGAGACGGAGCATGAGGCGATTAGGCTTGTGTATAAGCCTGCTGGTCACAGTTCTTGTGATGAGCGCATGCGAAAGTAAAGATGAGGCTCAGACGTTTGCAGACCGTGATCAAGCCACAGTAAAACAAACCACAACCAAACCAATGAGCAATGAAAATAAGCAAGACTTCCAGACCCTCCCAAGCGATATGCAGCTGGCCATTGTATTCAGTTCCATCATACGTGTAAGCGAAGCATTTGATTATGGAATCGGCAATCCTGAATACTTCGTTCGGAGCAGCATGACTGAAGAAGAAGCGGACATTGCGAAGGAGAACCTTGAATCGATTCAATTTGAAAATAAACAGCTCAAAAAGCAAAACAGCGAGGCAGTTGCTTTGCTCCAAAAAACCCGCAATCATGAAAAGAGCCGCAACGAAATGCAACAGCTGAAAGAAAATAGAGCCGCGTTTTTCGAGGTCACAGAAAGCATGATCAAACTCATCAGCCAAGTGACACCGAAAAACGCGAAGAAGACAAGACGGCAGCTGGATCAGCTGAAAAAACAATATACGCGATACAGCGCTGAAAGCGTTAGAATCATGAACAGCATTGTCAAGAAGCAGGGGGCTGACAAGGCATCATTTGAACGCCATCTTGAGACAATGCTTCGAAAACAGCCCGGGAAGCCGATGCTGAGTGAATTGTATTAATCTGTTCCCGTCTTTCCCTGATGATATTGACCTAGTACAAAAAGAATGTACAATCAAGGTGTAGTCTGTTCTTAGTTGATTGGAGGGACATGTCATGAAAATTGCGAAGGTGATCAACAATAACGTGATCAGCGTGGTCAATGAACAGGGAAAAGAATTGGTTATCATGGGCAGGGGGCTCGCATTCCAGAAAAAGTCCGGTGATGATGTCGATGAAGCCCGTATTGAGAAGGTATTCACCCTCGATAACAAGGATGTATCAGAAAAATTTAAAACCCTTTTGTATGATATACCGATCGAGTATATGGAAGTATCCGAAGAGATTATCAGCTATGCGAAATTGCAGCTCGGCAAAAAGCTCAACGACAGCATCTATGTGTCGCTGACCGATCATATTAATTTTGCCATCCAGCGCAATCAGAAGGGGCTTGATATCAAAAACGCCTTGCTGTGGGAAACAAAGCGGCTGTACAAGGACGAATTTGCGATCGGCAAAGAAGCGCTGGAGATGGTGAAAAACAAGACTGGCGTGTCTCTGCCGGAGGATGAAGCTGGCTTTATTGCCCTGCATATCGTAAATGCTGAGCTGAATGAAGAGATGCCTAATATCATCAACATTACAAAAGTCATGCAAGAGATTTTGAGTATCGTAAAATACCATTTTAAGATTGAATTCAATGAGGAATCGCTTCACTATTATCGGTTTGTCACTCACTTAAAGTTTTTTGCGCAGCGTCTATTTAACGGCACACACATGGAAAGCCAGGACGATTTTTTGCTGGAGACGGTGAAAGAAAAGTATCATCGTGCGTATGAATGCACGAAGAAAATCCAAACCTATATTGAGCAGGAGTATGAACACAAGCTCACTAGTGACGAACTGCTGTATGTAACGATTCATATAGAAAGGGTCGTCAAACAAACATAATGAAAGCGTTGACATTTTCATTCCCTTGTGTTAATTTTTTCTTACATTCATATATGATGATGTTAGGATTGTTACTGATAAGCAGGCAAAACCTAAATTACAATGAGTGCGGATGATCTCTGTCTGTGCTGATGGTAATTTAGGTTTTTATTTTTTCAGAGGGATGGTGATGAGGGCGTTTTACAGAAAAAAACGAAACAGGGCATTTCATAGGATTGTTACTGGTCAGGCAGGCAAAACCTAAACTACTTGTTCCTATTGCGATAGGGGTAGTTTAGGTTTTTTATTTTTTAGCAGAAGGGATGAGAGGAAAATGGGAGGTCAAGCAGCAGCAAAAGACATCTTACGGCTGGTCGGCGGAGAAGAAAATGTGCGGTCTCTTGTACATTGTGCGACACGCCTGCGTTTTACGCTGAACGATCGGTCGAAAGCGGATAAAGATAAAATCGATGCTTTGGATGATGTCGTAACTGTAGTGGAAAGCGGCGGGCAGTTTCAAGTCGTGATCGGCAATCACGTTTCAGAGGTGTATCAAGAGATTGGAAGAATGTCTAATTTGCTGAATGATGACCAGGCTGAACATTCTGCCCAAAAAGGGAATCTGTTCGGACGGCTTGTCGATATCGTATCGAGCATTTTTACTCCTTTGCTTGGCGTGATGGCGGGAGCGGGGATTTTAAAGGGCCTGCTGATGATATGCACAAATGCCGGCTGGCTCAAAACAGAGGAAACGACGTATACCATCCTGTATGCCGCTGCGGACAGCCTGTTTTACTTTCTTCCGCTCTTGTTGGCCGTCACCGCTGCCCGAAAGTTTGGCGCGAATCTCTTTGTTTCTGTCACAGTTGCCGGAGCGCTTATTTATCCAACGATCATTGAGCTGAAGAACGGCAATGCTGAAACGGACTTTTTCGGCATTCCAGTCGTGTTAATGAACTATACGTCAACTGTGATTCCGATCATTCTGGCGATTTTTGTGATGAGTTATGTTGAGAAGTATTTGAACCGGGTGATTCATGACAGTGTGAAGACCTTCATCACCCCGCTGATTTGTCTGGTAACCATTGTGCCGCTCACATTAATTGTATTCGGCCCGATTGGAGTAAACGCGGGAAATGCCATCGCATCTGCGATTCTGGCCATCTTCAGCTTTAATCCAATGCTGGCGGGCGCAGTGATCGCTGCACTTTGGCAGATTCTTGTTATCTTCGGCATCCACTGGGGGATTGTGCCGGTCATTTTAAATAACATTGCGGTCAATGGGCAGGATTCGATCAAGCCGGCTACAGCGGCAGCCGTGTTTGCACAAACGGGAGCTGCTGTGGGTGTCATGCTGAAAACGAAAAACAAAAAATTAAAGGCGCTTGCCGGTTCCGCCGCTGTCACAGGGATTTTTGGGATTACAGAACCAGCCGTTTACGGCGTCACGCTCAGACTGAAAAAACCTTTTGTATGCGGTGTCATTAGTGCGGCCATTGGCGGGGCAATTATCGGGCAGGCTCACAGCGTCGCCATCGCTTCTGGCGCACCGGGTCTGTTGACGATTCCAATTTTCTACGGACAGGGCTTTGCCGGTTTTATCTTGGGAATTTTGGTATCTTTTATTCTATCAATCATCCTAACGTATATTGTCGGGTTTGAAGATCCCGCCGAACAAACAGAAATCAAAACAGAGCCACCTGCACCAGCAGCCCGCCGTGAAGAGATCAGCAGTCCGTTAGAAGGAAAAGTGATGCCATTAACAGAAGTGAAGGATAAAGTGTTTGCATCGGAGACAATCGGAAAGGGTATAGCGATTTTGCCGGAGAAAGGCAGACTCGTCGCGCCAGCGGATGGCGTGATATCAACCGTTTTTCCGACGGGCCATGCATTCGGCATGGTCACCGATCAGGAAACGGAAATCCTCATTCACCTTGGCTTTGATACGGTGAAGCTGGAAGGAAAACACTTTTATCCTAAAGTCGTGCAAGGACAAGCCGTCAAAAAAGGTGATTTGCTTGCTGAATTTGACCTGGATGATTTACTAAAGGCCGGATTTGATATGAACACGCCGATCGTCATCACAAATGCAGGTCAGTATACTGACGTTATTCAAACAGATCAAAAGCAAGTCAAAATAGAAGAAAGAATCTTTTCTTTAATCTAAAACCATTGGAGGAACAGACGATGAACTATAAAACACTTGCAGCATTTCCGGAGAATTTTTTGTGGGGCGCATCTACTTCTGCCTATCAAGTGGAAGGTGCGTGGAACGAAGACGGCAAAGGCCCGTCAGTGATTGACGCACGCGACAGCTATCCTGAGGGAACGACTGATTTTAAAGTCGCCAGCGACCATTACCATCGCTATAAAGAAGACGTTGCCTTGTTTGCTGAAATGGGTTTTAAAGCGTACCGGTTTTCCATCGCATGGACGCGGATTATTCCTGATGGCGACGGAGACATCAATGAAAAGGGAATTGAGTTTTACAGCAACTTGATTGATGAGTTGCTCAAATATAAGATTGAGCCGATTGTTACGATGTATCATTTTGATTTGCCGAATGCCCTGCAGCAAAAAGGCGGCTGGTCACAAAGAGCCACAATTGACGCGTTTGAACGGTATGCTAAGGTGCTGTTTGAGCACTTCGGTGACCGTGTGAAGTACTGGCTGACCATCAACGAACAAAACATGATGATTCTTCACGGCAGCGCTTTAGGGACACTGGACCCGAATCTTAAAAATCCGAAAAAAGAGCTGTATCAGCAAAACCATCACATGCTGGTGGCGCAGGCAAAAGCCATGAACCTTTGCCATGACATGCTGCCCGGCGCAAAAATCGGCCCTGCTCCGAATATTGCGCTCATCTACCCGGCGTCTTCTAAACCGGAGGATATTATGGCGGCTTTCAACTATAATGCGATCCGGAACTGGCTCTATTTAGACATGGCTGTTCAGGGGCGCTACAATACGACGGCGTGGGCTTATATGAAAGAAAAAGGCTATACACCAGTTATTGAAGATGGTGACATGGAGATTCTGAAATCTGCGAAGCCTGATTTTATCGCCTTTAACTACTACACCTCTCAAACAGCAGAAGCAAGCAGAGGCGACGGATCGGATGAAGTGGCGCGCGGAGGAGACCAGCATTTGAAAACGGGGGAGGACGGCGTTTACCGCGGCAGCAGCAATCCTTATTTGAAGAAAAATGACTTTGGCTGGGAGATTGATCCGGTCGGTTTCCGCTCCACGCTAAGAGAAATCTATGACCGTTACCAGCTGCCATTGATCATCACAGAAAACGGGCTCGGCGCTTTCGATCAACTAGAAGAAAACGATACGGTTAATGACGATTACCGGATTGATTATGTAAAACAGCACATCGAACAAATTCAGTGGGCTATCACAGACGGCGTCGATGTGTTCGGCTATTCCCCATGGTCAGCCATTGACTTGATTTCTACCCACCAAGGCTGCTCGAAACGCTACGGCTTCATTTACGTCAACCGTGATGAATTTGATCTGAAGGATCTGCGCCGTATTCGCAAGAAAAGCTTTTATTGGTATAAAGAGCTGATTGCTTCAAATGGTGAAGCGTTGAAGGGTAGTTAAAAATATACAAATGATGAACATGGAGTAATAAATGTAAATAGTTAAAGTTTCCTGCCGATATGTACAGTATAAAATCTGGAAGGAGTTTGTATATGAAGAACAAAAAAATATGTTCATTGCCCCTATTGTGTGCTGTCTTGATTGTGGCCTTTAGTTTTTGTCTAAATTCAAATGCTGCTGCAGCGCAAAACGTGCCAAAAGAGAAAGCAATCATGAAACAGCAGGAAACATTGAAAAACCATAAGGAAATGAAGGATGTTTCTTTAAAGCAAGCAGAAGCAGGAAGCTTTAAAACGGATCACAATGCAGAAGCCATTAAGGTAAAGAAGCCTGCCAATGAGAATGTTTTTAAAACAACTTCCATGTACAACTCTGAAGACCAAGTATTCGATACTACATCTGTACTTAACGAAAATAACCCGGACGATATGTATTTTTTTAGCACTTCATCAGATCGAACGTTGATTACACGGATTTTGTCTGCTAACAGTCAGTATTATGTAAAATTGTATGTTGTCAATTGGGATACGGGTGAAGCACAGCCGACAAATATTGCAATGGATGCGGGGAACTTAGTTCTTTTAAAAGAGCTTCCGGCCGGCGATTATATGATTCGGGTTTATTCTGAAGGAACGCTGGGAGATTCATACAACATTCAGTTAAATGCCAAAAACCCTTCAAATTACACAAGTGTGAAGTCAATCACCTCTAATCTGCAAGCCTTTGTCGCTGAGTACGCAGACGGTTCTGTCTATGCAAACGGAACATTGTTGTACAATACCGGCACAAAAACTTCTTCATTAAGCTGGGAAAGGAAATATTATTTTTCGTATGGCGGCGGGTATAATCAGCGCACCCATTCTATTTCCGATGTAAGGGTGAAAAACGTTTCTGATCCTGTTATTTATCGTTCAAGTTATGCGAGCTCAAATGCGGCAGTGATGGTTTACTTAGATACAGGGACGCTGTTTATGCATCATGTATCAGCGTATCAATCAGGGGTAGGTTACGATGACTCTTTTCTTGATACATTAGGCAAAAAAACACCTAGAAGACTTGATGCAGATGATCAAAACTATGGTGATCATATTTTAATCGTTGATGTAAAAACCGGCAAAGCAATCGACTTTTTCAGTGTTTTAAATTACTATTACGCATCAGGCGTTGAAAGCTTGCCAGTCATTTCGTATATTCAATAAGAATTCACTTGGGCTATTTCATTACAATGAAATAGCCTTATTTTAATTTGCCAGAAGAATGACTAGTGGTTTTTAACTCTTCAAAAATGTTATCTTGTTTATCTGGTTCAGACTGATTCATTGTATTTGCAGCAGGAATATTCATCAATTTCTTAAAATCACCCATGGTTAGCGGCTTCTTGTCCTCATGCCATTCATATCCTAATTGGCCGTTTGCTTCAATCGTTGCATTCTTCACATCCTTTATGCTGGAGATTCCGTGAAGCCTCATTCGCATTTCAAGCTGGTCCACTGTCAGCCTCAATTTTTTCATATTTTCTATATTGAGTTTGCCATCTTCAATGACTAATTTCGCTTTGCCGGTTATGAACTTTTCCACCCAATTGGCTTTGATCTGGAACCATTCCATGAGTATGAGAGCAATAGTAAAAATACTGGCTGCCACAAGGGTTTTCCATAAACTTGTCTCTATAATCGGCTGGACAATAATCGTTCCAATCGAAATCATAACCACAGTTTGTGCTAACGTCATTTGAGAGATTGACTTTCTTCCAGATATTCTAAGCAATATAATGCCGGATATTATTAATATGAGTGCTTCCCAAGCAAAATACATGCAATCACCTTTTTATGTGGGTTTTTCCATAGTATGATCGTGGGTATTCCGATTATACAGAACAAAAGGATTTCCGATAAGCGGAAATCCTTTTCTCATTAAAGCGAGATAATCCCAACCAAAAGTGCCGCAATCGTCATTACAATTGTTGTCCCCACGGCCCATTTGATGGTGAATTTTTGATGATTGCCAAAGCTGACGCCTGCCATTCCGACCAATAGATAGGTGGAAGGCACAAGCGGACTTAGAAGATGCACCGGCTGTCCCAGCAGGGAGGCCCTTCCGATTTCAGCGGCATCTATTCCATAAGCGGATGCAGCTTCTGCGATGATGGGTAGGACACCGAAGTAAAAGGCGTCGTTTGACATGAAAAAGGTGAATGGCATGCTGACGATAGCAGTGATCAACGGCAGGTGCGGGCCCATGGCATCAGGGATGAGTGAAACGAGAGAATGCGCCATTGCATCCACCATTTTAGTGCCGGAGAGAACGCCTGTGAAAATACCTGCCGCAAACACCATGGAAACAACGTTTAACGCATTTCCCGCATGCGCCGAGATCCGTTTCTGCTGCTCTTTGACATTTGGATAGTTGACCATCAAGGCGATGGCGAACGCGATCATAAAAAGAACAGGGATCGGAAGCAGGCTGGTGATCAGAGCGGCCATCAGAGCGACAGTCAGCAGCAGATTAAACCATTGGAGGGCAGGGCGCTTGAGCGGTGCTGCTTCCGGATCAGAGGACGGCGTGTGTTCAATCGAAATGACGCCGAGACGCTTCCGCTCTTTTTTTCCAAGGATATAAGCAACGGCGATCACCCAGAGAATGCCGGCGATCATAGCGGGAATCAGCGGCGTGAAGACCTCCGACGTGTCCAATTTTAAGGAAGCCAAAACTCTCGCCGTCGGTCCGCCCCACGGAATAATATTCATGACTCCAGAACCGAGCATCGCAATTCCCGCTAACACCAAACGATTCATACCGAGCCGTTTGTACAGTGGCAGCATCGCCGCAATGGTAAGCATATAGGTTGTTGTCCCGTCTCCGTCCAGCGAAATGGTCATCGTCAGAATCGCTGTGCCGACGGCGATTTTTAACGGATCTCCTTTAACAATTGATAACATTTTTGCGATAAGAGGATCAAACAAACCTGAGTCAATCATAATGCCGAAATAAAGGATGGCGAATAACAGCATGATACCGGTAGGAGCGAGATCTGTAACGCCTTGAATCATCATCTCGCCGAGGTCTTTGCCAAATCCGCTGATCAGGGCAAACACAACAGGAACGACAATTAAGGCAATAAGAGCAGAAAGCCGGTTAGACATAATAAGGTACATGAAGACAATCATCATCACAAAACCGAGTATGGCAAGCACGATATGACCTCCCCATTCAACAGCACAGTATTGGTAAGCGCTTCCATATTTTCGGAAGGAGGCTTATTTCAAATATGTATGACCTCATCCTGATATGTAGACCTAAAATCCTATTGAGCGGATTAGCAGTTTATATGAAGAATGCCACGGGTAAATGTGCTGTAGAATGTTTCGTTTGAAAAGGAGGAGCAGACATGAGTGATGATCATAACAAACGAGTCAATGAACACTCAAAGGACGAACAGCTCGAACAGTATAGGGCCGATAACAGCGGGAAGAAAATGACGACAAACCAAGGCGTGCGGGTGTCAGAGGATGAGCACTCGTTAAAAGCCGGGGGTCGCGGCCCGACGCTGATGGAGGATTTTCACTTCCGGGAAAAAATGACGCACTTTGACCATGAGAGGATTCCGGAGCGTGTTGTGCATGCGCGCGGATATGGTGTGCATGGCTTTTTTCAGGTTTATGAACCGATGACAGAATTCACCCGGGCGAAATTTCTTCAGGACCCTTCGGTGAAGACACCGGTCTTTGTCCGGTTTTCAACGGTGGCGGGCTCCAAAGGCTCCGCAGACACGGTGCGGGATGCCAGAGGGTTTGCGACGAAATTTTATACGGAAGAAGGAAACTATGACCTTGTGGGAAATAACATCCCAGTATTTTTCATTCAGGACGCGATCAAATTTCCGGATCTGGTTCACGCGTTTAAGCCTGAACCTCACAATGAAATGCCTCAGGCCGCGACCGCTCACGATACGTTTTGGGATTTCGTTGCCAATAACCCTGAGTCAGCGCATATGGTGATGTGGACGATGTCTGACAGGGGTATCCCTCGCAGCTACAGAATGATGGAGGGCTTCGGTGTTCACACGTTTCGTTTTGTGAATGAACAAGGAAAGGCGCGTTTCGTGAAATTCCACTGGAAGCCTATGCTTGGCGTGCATTCTCTCGTATGGGATGAAGCGCGGAAAATTGCCGGGAAAGATCCCGATTACCACCGCCGCGACCTGTGGGAAACAATTGAAAACGGGGGCTCGGTTGAATATGAGCTCGGTGTGCAGATGATTGATGAAGAAGATGAATTCAAATTTGATTTTGATATTCTTGATCCGACTAAACTGTGGCCGGAAGAGCTCGTGCCGGTGAAGATTATTGGGAAAATGACGCTGAACCGCAACCAGGACAATGTATTTGCGGAAACGGAACAAGTCGCATTCCACCCGGGAAATGTCGTGCCGGGCATCGACTTTACCAATGACCCGCTATTGCAGGGACGGCTTTTCTCGTATACAGACACACAGCTCATCCGTCTTGGCGGCCCGAACTTTCATGAGATACCGATTAACCGGCCGGTATGCCCGTTCCATAATAACCAATACGACGGCTATCACCGGATGACGATCAATAAGGGGCCGGTCGCTTATCATAAAAACTCTCTGCAAAATAATGACCCGTCGCCTGCGACAGCTGAAGAAGGCGGGTACGTCCACTATCAGGAAAAAGTCGAGGGCAAAAAAATCCGCCAGCGGAGTGACAGTTTCAATGATTATTATTCACAGGCAAAGCTGTTCTGGAACAGCATGTCTCCTGTCGAAAAACAGCATATCATCTCTGCATTCTGCTTCGAGGTCGGGAAAGTCAAAAGCAAGGGCGTGCAGCGGCAGGTTGTAGACGTCTTCAGCAATGTCGATACAGGCTTAGCGGAAGAAATCGCCAAAGGAGTTGGTGTGGCGCCGCCGGCGAAACGAGAAGCATCAAACGAAATTCTTACCTCACCCGCGTTAAGCCAGGCCCGCACGGTGAAAACGGCGTCAACGAGAAAAGTCGCCGTTCTCGCCGGAAACGGATTTCATAAAGAAGAGCTGCAAACTGTGCTGGACGCCTTAAAGCATGAAGGGATCACAGCGGATATCATCAGCCAAACGCTGGGGTACATCACAAGCGGCACAGGACAGCAGCTCGAGGCCAGCGCCACGTTCCTGACGGCTGATTCTGTTCTGTATGATGCAGTCTATGCCGCAGGAGGGCCAGAGTTAAAAGACAACAAACAAGCGATGGCGTTTATCAGAGAAGCCTATAGCCACTATAAGGCGATCGGCGCGGCAAATGAAGGAATTGACCTTCTTCAGACAGCTGTCGGGACAAAAGAGAGTCCGGGTATCGTGACTGCGAAAGATGAAGCGGACTATACCGACTTCAGCAAGGCGTTTACTGAGGCGGTCGCCGCTCACCGCCATTGGGATAGACGTATTTGATCCGCTCCTGTATCTTAAAGGAAGATACTTTTCATAAGGAGCATGACAGATGAACGAAAAACAGCTCGCTGAAGCATACGAACGCGATGAAAATATGATGATTTTGGTGTTTGCCCAATGGTGCGTGAACCATGATCTTGATCCGCTAAACCTATATGCCAAAGCGTATCCGCAGCAAGAGATCAATGAAAGCTTAAAAAAAACCATGGACGAACTGGTCGTGCCGAAACACGAGTCAGAGCATATTCCTGACCAAACCGTCATTGCGGTGTTAGAGATGTTTGGAAATATAGATTTGGCACAAGCGGTTCATGAAGCCATTTTGGAGCGTAAACAATAAAAAAGAGGCAGAGGCATCTTGCCTCTTTTTCTTTTTTTATTTAGACACTTCTTTGATTTTATCAGTTCTAAAAGGGAATGATAAACAACGACTTCAAAGGAGGAGATCGTATGAAATGGAATCACATGCTGAAAGCCGCGGGGATTGCGATTGTGCTTCTTTCTTTAATGGCATATGCGGACCCATCATTAAAAGCGGTGCAGGCCAAAACACCAACTGTCAGCAGCCACACGTACAAAAAGATAAAGGAGCTAAAGTATCCTCAGGTGCATCACATCGGGGATGCCGTGTTTGAAAAGAAGATCAATCGAGAGTTGAAAGCCTACATCGAACAATCGTATCAGGAATACTTGAAAAACAAAAAAGCAGGCGAGCAGCAGGGATTCGAAGCGGAGTATCAAACATCCTTCAGCGTCAAATACAATGCGGCGGGCAAGCTCAGCATTCAAACACTCAATGATATGTATTCAGGCGGTGCCCACGGTTCAACAACGGTCCGAACCTTCAATTATGACTTGAAAGCCAAAAAGCGTGTGACACTGAATCAGATTCTGAATACCAAAGCAAAAGTCAGCAAAACGAAAGATTACCTATACAGCTATATCAAAAAACATGACACGCTGTTTTTCCCTGATGTAAAGAAAGAGGATATTACCCTTAACCAAAACACAACGTTTTACTTTACGGAAAACGGAATCGCCATCGTCTTCGGCCAGTATGAATTAGGACCATATGCAGCTGGAATCCGGGATGTGCAGGTGCCTTCCTCTATTTATCAATAATCAAAGAGCCATATCCGGGAAAGGATATGGCTCAATGTTTCTACCACACAAACAGGCCGACAATGGCAGCACTTAGTAAAGATACCGCAATTCCGCTGACGAGCAATTTCCACACGTTTTTCCCGATGACCGTTGACTTTTCGCCGTTAAGGATCGAGTTGTACGTTCCGTAAATCATGCCGACAGTACTAAAGTTGGCAAATGACGTCAGGAATGTCGTCGCCACCGCAACTGTGTGAGGCGGAAGTGTTGTAAGATTGTTTTTCAAATCAAGCATGGCAACAAACTCGTTCGTTGCCAATTTCATTCCCATCAGCTGAGCAACATACATTGCATCATGTACTGGCAGCCCAAGGAGGAATGCGAACGGACTGAAGAGGTAAGCAAAAATTGTCTGGATGGTTAGTCCGTGTACGAAAACGCCAAGAATGCCATTGACTGCAGATGTTAATGCTACATATCCGATCACCATTGCCAAAATAACGATAACCATGTTCATGCCGACAAGCATACTGTTAGAAATCGTAGAGAAAAAGTCCTTCTTCTCTTCTTTAGGCGGTGTATAGATGATATCTTCCTCCTCCGGCACATGGACAGGGTTCAGCAGGTTTGCAATAATCAGCGCATTTAAGCAGTTCAAAGGAATCGCTGTAAACACGTATGTCGCCGGCACCATTGACAGGTAAGATCCAATAATGGAGCCGCTGATGCTGCTCATGCTCATTAAGCCGAATGTAAGCAAGCGGTTGTTATTTAATACTGTAAGCTGCTGGCGGATGACCGCAAGTGCTTCCGTATTTCCCAGGAACATCATTTGAATAGAGAAAAAGCTTTCTAATTTCGGCAACCGGGAAGCCTTTGAAATGACCCATCCGATTTTATCAATCAGCCAAGGCAAAATGCCGAAATATGTTAAAATATCAAAGAATGTGACGATAAAGATAATTGGAAGAAGTGCACTAAAGAAAAAGTCTACTGTTTCATTCGCCATGACTGACGGGAAGGCAAACGCGATACCGTCACTGGCGCAAGCAATCAGCCAAGTGAAGAAATCCCCAATTTTACCGATGGTCCAGCTCCCGACTTTTGTTCCCAGCATAAACCAAGTAATGAGCAATTCCAGAACAATTAATGTAATGATCGGGCGCCACTTGATTTTCTTTTTCTGCGGAGAACATAGGAATACAACTGCCATAATCACAATGAGACCGATAAGGTTTAATAAAAAGTACATGATAGCAACTCCTATGAGGTTTATTTTGGAAACAAAAAAAGCTCCTATCCTTCACAAATTCTGGAAGTGCAGAAAGTGTGAAAAATAAGAGCAAACAGAAAAGAACTTGTCCTTTTCAACTCGTTCAAATTTATTCAAACTTTCTTGTAGTCTAGTTTTTTACGGTTACTAGGTAGAAACAATCAGACCATATTACTGATCATATACAAGAATGTCTTTTTCTAAGATGATAGCAGTATTTTATCCTTTCACTTTTTGAAAATCAACCTTTTTAACTATTTTCACAATAATAAAATTTATATCTTGAATTTGAGAAAATAAAGGAAATACATGTGGAGTTGTTATGCTGCTATGATGTTTAGGAAATCAGGAGGGGAAAAATAAAGCATATATCATTGGGGGTCTTGGTTAATCAGGCTTTGATCGGCCTGTCTTGACATACAGCCGGTGGTTAGAATGGATGAGCTTTTTGCCTAAGGCTTCGACAGATCCTTTTTAGTCAGCGAAATATGTATTGCCTTCACAAAGCTGCTACAGCACGTCAAAAGTCCGCTCGGTTCGCAAAGAAGATTTTCCTTATGTATGAATTCATTCAGTTAAAGGAAGCAGGAAAGTTACAGTCTCTTAAGAAACCGCAGACGCATTGATTCATTTTCTGACTCATGAGGAATTTGGAAAACAAGCAATCGTCGAATAATTATTTCCCATTTATGAATAATGGTTGTGTACAGGGGCGGGAAACTCCATGAAGCAAAAAGAAACGGTTGATTTCTATATCCTATTAGGCGGAGGAAAGCTCCGAAAAAAAGAGCTTTCCTTTTTATTCGGAATAGTCGGCCTCCGCTTCCCGTACATATGGAAAGGGGAAGAAAACAACCGAGAAAATTGTAAACGCTTTCGTCCTTGGAGTTGATGGAGAAAACGAAAGGGGCATCAATATGGGAAAAGTACTGTCATCAAGTAAAGAAGCTGCGAAACTGATTCATGATGGAGATACGCTGATCGCAGGAGGATTCGGGCTGTGCGGCATTCCTGAACAGCTCATTTTGGCGATAAGAGATCAGGGAGTAAAGGATTTAACCGTTGTCAGCAACAATTGCGGGATCGATGACTGGGGGCTCGGCTTGCTTTTGGCTAATAGGCAAATCAAGAAAATGATCGCATCCTATGTCGGTGAAAATAAAATTTTTGAGCGGCAGTTTTTAAGCGGAGAGCTTGAGGTCGAGCTTGTACCCCAAGGAACACTCGCTGAGAGAATTCGTGCAGGCGGCGCGGGCATACCGGGATTTTACACGGCGACAGGCGTTGGCACTTCAATAGCCGAGGGAAAAGAACATAAAACGTTCGGCGGCCGGACATATGTGCTGGAGCAAGGCATCATCGGCGACGTGGCGATTGTCAAAGCGTGGAAAGCGGACACTATGGGAAATTTGGTTTTTCGGAAGACGGCGAGAAATTTCAATCCCGTTGCCGCTATGGCAGGCAAGATTACGATTGCCGAGGCGGAAGAAATCGTGGAAGCGGGAGAGCTCGACCCAGATTATATCCATACGCCGGGAATTTACGTACAGCATGTGGTGCTTGGCGCGAGCCATGAAAAATTGATTGAAAAGCGAACAGTCCGACAAGCGGCGGGAAAGGGTGAGGCGAAATGAAGGAAGCGAGAAAACGAATGGTCAAACGGGCTGTACAAGAAATCAAGGATGGAATGAATGTCAATCTTGGGATTGGAATGCCCACGCTTGTCGCAAATGAGATACCCGACAGCGTTCACGTCATGCTTCAGTCAGAAAACGGCTTGCTCGGGATCGGCCCGTATCCTGTGGAAGGAATGGAAGACGCGGATTTGATCAATGCAGGAAAGGAAACAATTACTGAAGTGACGGGCGCTTCCTATTTTGACAGCGCTGAGTCATTCGCGATGATAAGAGGCGGGCATATCGATTTGGCTATTCTTGGCGGCATGGAGGTTTCTGAGCAGGGGGATTTGGCCAATTGGATGATCCCGGGGAAAATGGTCAAAGGGATGGGAGGCGCCATGGATCTCGTCAACGGGGCGAAACGGATCGTTGTCATCATGGAGCATGTCAATAAGCATGGCGAGCCAAAAGTGAAAAAGACATGCTCTCTTCCGCTGACGGGGCAGAGAGTCGTTCACAGGCTGATTACGGATTTGGCTGTGTTTGATTTTGATCACGGCCGCATGACACTGACTGAACTTCAGGAAGGTGTCACAATGGATGAGGTTTATGAAAAAACAGAAGCCGATTTTGCTGTCAGCCAGGCGGTGCTTGAATCAAACGCTTGATATGAAAAAACACACTTACTCCGCCAGGGAATCAAGTGTGTTTTTCCTTTGCTTATTTCCAAACATCGTTAGCGATCTCAACCACATGGCGGAGCTTCGCCCATTGCTGTTCTTCAGTCAGCTTGTTGCCTTCCTCAGTTGAAGCGAATCCGCATTGAGGGCTGAGACAAAGCTGGTCTAAGCTCACATAACGGGACGCTTCTTCGATACGGCGTTTCACGTCGTCCGGATGTTCAAGCTTACCGAATTTAGATGTCACTAAGCCAAGGACAAGCTGAAGATCAGAGCGCTTTACATAACGGAGCGGTTCAAATCCGCCTGAGCGTGAATCATCATACTCTAAGAAAAGGCCGTCCAGGTTCAAGCCGTCAAAAATGGTTTCGGCTGCTGCGTCATAGCCGCCTTCTGCTGTCCAAGTGGACTGGAAGTTGCCGCGGCAAATATGCATGGTTACCGTCAGGTCATCAGGACGGTCTGCAATCGCGTCGTTAATCGATTTCGCAAACAGCTGGCGAAGCTCGTCAGGCGTTGTTCCGAACGCCTCGATCTGTTTTAAGCCTTTTTCAGATAAGAAAACAGCCCATGCCGTATCATCAAGCTGGAGGTAGCGGCAGCCTCTGTCATAAAACGCTTGAATCGCTTTTTTATATGCTTTGGATACATCGTGCTGGAAAAGGTGATAGTCGTTTTTGTATGCATCCTTTTCCAGCTTTCCGCGGAAAAACAGCATATTTGGGCTTGGGATCGTCATCTTTGGCGTCGCGTCACCGGCAATGCTATGGAGAAATGAGTAATCTTCAAGCATTGGATGAGTTGAAAAGTCGATATCACCGGTGACTTTAATGCCTCGTGCTTTTGTCTGTACATTATGGAATTGAATGCCCTGCTCAGGAATAAACGGCTCAACCCCATCCAGATTTTCCAGAAAATCAAAATGCCACCATGCTCTGCGGAATTCCCCGTCTGTCACGACGTTCAGGCCGGTTTCCTTCTGTTTTTCCACAATGCGGATGATTTCATCGTTTTCG
Source organism: Bacillus sp. C28GYM-DRY-1 (assembly GCF_030519405.1). NCBI lineage: Bacteria > Bacillati > Bacillota > Bacilli > Caryophanales > Bacillaceae > Bacillus > Bacillus sp. C28GYM-DRY-1. The sequence goes on along the minus strand of NZ_JAUMKF010000015.1, from coordinate 62,030 downwards.
ATTTGGCGAAGCTGCTCAGCTGTAATCTCGCCGGCCGCTTTTTGCAGCCGCGCTTTTTTAACGGGCTCAGATCTCAGCAGGCTTCCAACTTGATCCGCGCGAAACGGCGGCTTTTTTCTTTGTCGTGCTTTTTGTTCTGTGTGTGTTGTTTGTTGTGGCATGTTGTCCATTCCTTCTTTCTATTTCGAATATAAAAAAGCTCATCCTTTGGATAAGGAAGAGCTTGTGTGACAATCTCAACCTTATCTTCAAGAGCAATCAATGCTCTAAAGGATTTAGCACCATTCTGTTAAACAGCGGTTGCCGGGTATCGCAGGGCCAGTCCCTCCACCTCTCTTAATAAGGAAAACCATTTTATGAAATTTTCTGATAGTATCTATTATTCACACATTTTCTGTTTCTGTCAATGATAGATTATCTCCACACATCGTTGGCGATGTCGATGACGTGGCGCAGCTTCGCCCATTGCTGCTCTTCTGTCAACAGATTGCCTTCTTCCGTAGAGGCGAAACCGCACTGCGGGCTGAGGCACAGCTGGTCAAGGCTGACAAAGCGCGCCGCTTCATTGATGCGGCGCTTCACATCCTCAGGATTTTCCAGATCGCCGTATTTGGATGTAATTAAGCCGAGCACAATGCGCAGATCCTTGCGTTTTACGAAACGGAGCGGATCAAAATGTCCTGAGCGGTCATCATCGTATTCTAAGAACAGCCCATCCAGATTCAAGCCGTCCAAAATTGTTTCCGCTACAGCGTCATAGCCTCCTGATGCCGCCCAAGTCGACTTGAAGTTGCCGCGGCAAATGTGCATTGTGATTGCTAAATCATCAGGGCGGTCTGCCACTGCATCGTTAATCGTTTTGGCGAATAAGGCAGGCAATGTTTCTGGATCACCGCCAAGTGCCCGGACGACCTCTCTGCCTTTTTCCTCAAAGAAGAGAGACCATGACGTATCATCAAGCTGAAGATAGCGGCATCCAGCATCATAGAAGGCTTTAATTGCTTTTTTGTACGTTTGGGCCAGATCATGAAAATATTCCTCTTGGTCGTCATAAATCTCTTTATCCGCCTTTTCACCGAAAAACAGCATATTCGGGCTCGGAATCGTCAATTTTGGTGTCGCGTCGCCGACGATCTCATGTAAAAATTGATAATCGGCAAGCGCTGGGTGGCTCGTAAAATCGAGTTTACCCGTCACTTTGATGCTCCGTGCTTTTGTTTTCGCATGATGGAATTGAATCCCTTCAGCCGGGATGAACGCTTCCACACCGTCAAGGCCTTCCAGGAAATCGTAATGCCACCAAGATCGGCGGAATTCCCCATCTGTTACCACATCGAGACCGATTTCTTTTTGTTTTTCTACAATGAGGGTGATTTCTTGATTTTCGATATCACGAAGCTGATCTGCAGTGATCTCGCCGGCCGCTTTTTTTTGCCGGGCTTCTTTTATTGGAGCAGATCTCAGTAAACTGCCGACATGATCGGCACGGAAAGGAGCTTTGCGTTGTTTTTCTGTTATTTGTCCTGCAACATTTGTTTGTTGAGCCAAGTCATTCGCCTCTTTTCTGCAATGGGGTGAGCATAAAAAAGCTCTCCCTTTGTGTAAGGAAGAGCTTGAATATCAAATCTCCGCCTCATCTGCAAGAACACAATGTTCTAAAGGATTTAGCACCATTCTGTTTGAAACAGCGGTTGCCGGGTATCATAGGGCCAGTCCCTCCACCTCTCTTGATAAGGTATATCTTCATATTCGAATTTCAATTATCTTAATATTATTACTTTTTGATCAATTGTCAACACTTTTTTAGAAAATGCTCTCATCTTCGTCGTTATATAATACCATATCAAGCACGATAGCAATGGCTGTACAGATCAGCACATCTTCCTCTTTTGCAATCTGTAAATGATAGGAATCACCCCAGCTGAGCCACTTTTTGCTCACTGACATACGGACATTCTCCCCGTCCGTCAGTTGAAATTCATCCTTCCACAAGTCGCCGTCAATTTCCCAGTTGAGCTGGGAAATTTCAAATTTCGGTTTGAAAAACGTTAGTTTCTTCGCCACCTCACAAGCTGTTTCCCCGCCAATGGAAATCTTGTATCGCGGCAGAACAGACATTGTTTTTTGTTCTATGGAAACGAGTGTTTTACCGGATGAATCTGTCATTTGTAGCGAGTCCCCTAACGAAAAGAATCGGCCCTCGACCTTGAAAGCCTCTTGTTCATCTCGGTCATAAATGTGAAATTCATCTTTAAAAGAGAACATTTTCTGTTTCATAAATAATTCGATCATTGCTGAAGTCTCCTTTTAGATTTGTTTTGTAAGAAGTTACGGACTGGCGGCAAGAAAGTTTCAAGTTCCAAATCTAGTAATCAGAAACCCGCTGGTTGTTTTCCTGAGTGATAAATGTTTCTAAATTGAAAAAGGCTGCATCATTCAGCAGCCTTTTCGTTAAATTATAGGATTAGGAAAGATGCATCCGGCGTTTTTGGCGGATCGCGTCAAGGTCGATTAGGTTGTTGTGATGAGGTGCAGCTGCTGGCAGAGGGCTTGTCTTTTGCGGTTTACGGCGATTGTCCTTGCTGAAAGAAAAAAGAAGATAGCCACATAATGCGATGATAATAAATAGGATCATTTTACATACCTCCCAAAAAAAGTTTTGGTATTATCTATTGTACGGATAAAAAGCCAAAAAGTATTCAAAAAATTCTAAATCAATAAAAAATAAATAACTGCCCCTCAAAAACAGTCTAACCTGTTGACCTGAAAATAGTCTTACAACAGGGTGTTAGTTCTGGTTGATGATTGGTTCTATAGTTACTATCGACGATAAAATAAAATCTTTTATATTACTTTTAACCTAAAAATTAATAATTCAAATTACCTGTTTTAGGTTGTTGTTTTCTTTCTTGTTTGGTTTATACCCTATTTTGCGGAATTAAACACAAAAAACCCAAATTTCGGAGCATTTGGGCGGTACGAGGGTATGCAGATTGTGGTTTTGTGGACTTGGAAGATTGATTAGAAGAAGCGTTTGAACATTTTTCTGATTTTTTGAAATGGGCTCGATTTCTTTTGTATGTTAAGCGGCCTGCTCCTTATCCATTTTTTCAATAGACTTTTTGCAGCTATAGCATGTTTTGTCATTTTTTCCTCCTCAACTGTTGATACTTGTTTTACGGAGGAAGTATTCAAAATGTTTCATATTTACACAAAAAAACCAGTCCTTTTTAGGACTGGCTCTTGGTATTATGCCTGTTCTTCAAACAGTTTTACAATCTCGACGATGACATTTACGGCTTTCACCATGTTATCGGCTGAGATGTATTCAAATTTGCCGTGAAAGTTTTCCCCGCCGGTAAAGATGTTTGGCGTAGGGAGTCCCATGTAGGACAGCTGGGATCCGTCCGTGCCCCCGCGGATTGGAGAAATCTTCGGTTCGATGCCGAGGTTTTCCATCGCTTGCTTGGCAATGTGGACAATTTCGATCACAGGTTCAATTTTCTCTCTCATATTGTAGTATTGATCGTTCATATCAAGCTGAATCCGATCTTGCCCGTATTCGTTTTGAAGTTCTTCAACGACACGCTTCATTGTTTCTTTTCTGCTTTGGAAGTTGCCTTTGTCAAAGTCTCTGATAATGTAGTGGAGTTTTGTTTCCTCTACATCTCCTTGAATCGACAGCAAGTGGTAGAAGCCTTCGTACCCTTCTGTATATTCAGGCGCTTCGTCTGCCGGCAGCAGGCTGTTCAGCTTCATTGCGATTTTCGCAGAGTTGATCATTTTCCCTTTTGCCGTTCCGGGATGTACGTTGTTGCCTTTGATTGTGATTTTTGCGGCAGCTGCATTGAAGCTTTCGTATTCTAGTTCGCCGAGCGGGCCGCCGTCAACTGTGTAGGCAAAGGACGCATTGAATCGTTTCACATCAAATTTGTGCGGCCCTCTTCCGATTTCTTCATCAGGCGTAAAAGCGACTTTGATGGTACCATGTTTGATTTCAGGGTGTTTGATAAGGTAATCCATGGCTGTCATGATTTCGGCGATACCGGCCTTATTGTCTGCGCCGAGAAGGGTTGTGCCGTCTGTGGTAATGAGAGTATGGCCCTTATAGCCGGGCAGTTCAGGGAATTGATCAGGCGACAGGATCACCTGCAGCTGTTCATTAAGCACAATGTCTTTTCCATCGTAGTTTTCAATGATTTGCGGATTCACGTTTTTGCCGGTAAAGTCTGTGGCAGTATCGACGTGAGCGAGAAAGCCGATAGTCGGCACGTCTTTTTCAGTATTGGAGGGAAGAGTCGCCATGACATAGCCGTTTTCATCAATGGCTACATCCTGCATGCCAATGGAGTTCAATTCATCAACGAGCATGTTTCCTAGTGTCAATTGGCCGGGTGTGGAAGGGCAGGTGTCGACGGATTCGTCGGACTGCGTGTCGACTTTTACATATGTAGTAAACCGTTCAATAATCTCTTCTTTCATTTCCAATCATCTCCTTTCTCTTATTTTATCATGACAGGATGCGAGTTTTCTATTGCACAATACCGTTTCGAATCGCAAAAACGACTGCCTGTGTCCGATCTTGGGCATTGCATTTTTGCAGGATGCGGTGCACGTGAGTTTTCACAGTGCTTTCGCTGACGAAAAGCTTTTCACCAATGTCTTCATTTCTCAACCCATAGGCCATTTGCTGAAGAACCTCGAGCTCTCTTTTTGTAAACGGATCTGCCAGTTCTTCGGCTTGAGTTTGTTGCTTCGTGCGAAATGTGTCACTGATAATTTTAGCAGCTGTCGCTGTGCGGAAAATCGCTTCTCCTCTGGCCGCGGCGCGAATGGCGTCAATCAATTCTTCTGGAAGCGTATCTTTCAGCAGATAGCCGACTGCGCCCGCTCGAATGCCTTCAAATACATATTCTTCGGTATCAAAGGTAGTTAGAATGACGATCTTTGTATCCGGAAGGGCGGACATAATGTCTTTGGCCGCTTCGATACCTGAGCAATGTGGCATTTGGACATCCATCAGGATGACGTTGGGTTTTGTTTGCTTTGCCAGTGCAATAATGCCGTGCCCGTCGCCTGTCTCACCAGATACGGCCATATCCGGTTGTGCGTTGATGACATAGCGGAAGCCTTCACGCACAAGCGGCTGATCATCGGCAAGTGCGACGCGTATTTTATCTTTGTTCATCTTTTTGCTCCTTATTCGTTGTCGTAAGCGGCAATGCCAGTTCAATTTGCAAGCCGCTCGGCTGTACGGCGCTGAAAGAAAGGGAACCACCTGCTTTTTCAGCGCGCTTTTTCATTCCTGTCATTCCAAATCCGCAAGTAAGATTGCCGGTGAAATGTCCGTCATCGGTGATTGTGACATAGAGGTGGGTTTCGTCGTTAGAAATGACGGCAGCCGCATGGGAAGCGTGAGCGTGACGGATGATATTGGTCAGCGCTTCTTGCAAGATGCGGTAGATCGTTTCGCTTACGTTTTGAGGCCAAGACTCTTCTGATAGGGAGGAAGTGTCAAAAGAAACGTGCAATCCGCTTCGTTCCTCCACTTGATGGATAAGCCCCCGCAAAGCGGTAAGGCTAACCATCGATTCACTTCGGCCCATTTGGTGAACGACAGACCGTACTTCCTGAAGACACTCTCTGGCAATAGCCAGTACATTTTGAATGACTTTTTCAGAATCCTCCTTGCTGCTTTTCAGGATATAGGGAAGAGATTGAAGCTGAACAATTACAGAAGTCAGCTCATGCCCGATGCTGTCATGAATGTCTCGGGCAATTCTTGTACGCTCTTCAAGGACCGCGTACCTTAAAGAAAGGACAGAAGCCTCCTGCAGCTCAGCATGCGCTTTTTGAAGTTCTGCATGTGCCTGCTCCAGCTGCACATGCATTTTCGCTAATTCAGCATGATTTCGCTCAGCCTCTCTCCTCGCCTCCCGCCTAAAACGCATGGAGGAGAAAAAGACGTAGAGTCCGATCATGATAGTGATGTTGCCAATGATGGAATTTAAGCTGCCTTCAAGTGATGATAGTAATAATATATTGCCTCCAATTAAACATGCTGTAAATATAAAGGAAAGCCGTGAAGGGAGCCTGAAGGCCGCATAAATCATTAAAAACACAATCAAAAAATAGGCGGCTCCCTGGTTTTGGCCGGAAACAGCCCAAAGAAAAACGGTCAGGAGCCAAAGACCGAAGAATATGCCCAAATTGACAGCAGCGGATGCTACAAAGGGAGTGATCCAAATGAATGCTAGATACACCGCAAACACAAACACTAACAAAATGGGGTCAGCTTTGGTTGGATGAGATAAAAATTGTATGCAATTCAAAATGAGAATAAGGCTGAGCACTAGCTTCTTGTAGTGCCGAGCCGGAGATTGTCGGTTCATGCTGGTCCTTCTTTCAGTTATTGAATGGATACTTTGCCAGCGGCCAGCCGTCTGTATGCTTTGTAAAGCATGATGTTGCGGGCTGTGAAGGTGCCGAGGGGAATGAAGAACATAGAATGAATAATGGCAATAAAAATCTCGTTGCTCTCAGGCAGCCATGTTCTCGCAGCCATGCGCAAAGAAAGTATCACTAGAATGAGAATAACACTTCCAAGGGAACCGCGTGAAGTGACCTTTCCGGTCTCCGGATGAATCCTTACGTGTACCATCTTCCCAATGCCAAACCCGCACGCCAGCCCGATCAGTAATAAGATGCCGCTGATCGCCACGTGTAAAACAGACTGAAAATACGCCGGCCGAAATGAAGCTGATACGCCCCATAAGAGCAGCAGCGGAATGATCAGCAATTTCACGGGTTTTACCGTTCTTTCCCGGTACATAGATAAAATAATAAAAATAAATACAATCAAAATATAGGGGCTCATCGCCATGACACCAAATCCTTTCTGCATTAAGTATAGCGAATAGTGGAAAAGAAAACGTCAACCGGCAGATTGATTTTACAGCTGCTACACGTATTCGGCATAATATGGCGTGAAAAGGCTGAAAACCTATATCGGATAGCCTGCAAATATGAAAAAACTATTAATAAACGATTAAACTTCTTGAAAATGGATGTAGACCAGTCATAAACACTATATAATTAAATCAGGTCATTTTTTAGGAGGGTTTACATCATGGCAATACTTGTTACTGGCGGTGCCGGGTACATCGGAAGCCACACATGTGTGGAGTTATTGAACAGCGGCTATGAGATTGTTGTTCTTGATAATTTGTCCAACAGTTCAGCTGAGGCACTGAACCGTGTAAAAGAGATTACAGGAAAAGATTTAACGTTCTATGAAGCGGATCTATTGGATCGGGAAGCGGTAGATTCGGTTTTTGCAGAGAACAAGATTGAAGCTGTGATTCATTTTGCGGGGTTAAAAGCAGTCGGTGAATCTGTTGCGATTCCGCTCAAATATTATCATAACAACCTGACGGGAACGTTTATTTTATGTGAGGTCATGGAGAAATACGGCCTAAAGAAAATCGTATTCAGTTCGTCTGCGACGGTGTATGGCGTTCCGGAAACATCACCCATTACGGAGGACTTTCCATTAGGCGCGACAAATCCTTATGGGCAGACGAAGCTCATGCTAGAACAAATATTGCGTGATCTGTACACAGCCGACAATGAGTGGAGCGTTGCACTGCTTCGTTACTTTAATCCGTTTGGCGCGCATCCAAGCGGACGGATTGGTGAAGACCCGAACGGCATTCCGAATAACCTCATGCCGTATGTAACGCAGGTAGCCGTCGGCAAACTTGAGCAATTAAGCGTATTCGGCAATGACTATCCGACAAAAGACGGGACAGGCGTACGCGATTATATTCACGTCGTTGATCTCGCAGAGGGCCACGTCAAAGCGCTTGAAAAAGTATTGAACTCCACTGGAGCAGATGCATACAACCTTGGAACAGGCACAGGCTACAGTGTGCTTGAAATGGTCAAAGCCTTTGAAAAAGTGTCAGGGAAAGAGATTCCGTACCGTTTTGCGGACCGCCGTCCAGGAGACATTGCGACCTGCTTCGCAGATCCTGCAAAAGCGAAGCAAGAACTGGGCTGGGAAGCAAGACGAGGCCTTGAGGAAATGTGTGCCGATTCATGGAGATGGCAGTCTTCTAATGTGAATGGGTATAAGAGTGCGGAATAAGAATGGGGGCCTTCTCAACAGAGAAGGCCTTTTTTTTAGAATAACATTGCCTATATTATTTCACTTAGTCAATATAAAATTATGAATATCTTATAAATATCATCATTCACAGTTAATTTTACTTATAAAATATATGCTTTTTTTCTTATCGGTCATTTCTGTTATTTGTTAATAGGAAAATCTTTTTTTCTGTAGCTCATCTATCATCTGAATATATCTCCGCACATACCTCTTGAACCAATTCAAACCGTCCCTTATAATGCTAATATTGGAAAGTAAAGATGATATGATAAAAACAGTGGTTTTCTAGGGTTCCGCAATGCAAATTGGACTGTGACCGAGAGAAAACACATAGCAGCCCGGCTGTTATGACACGGTGGGATAAAAGCCCAGGAGTTTCTGCTCTTTTGAGAGAGCGTACTCCTGGGTTTTTTTGTTGATACTATATTGAGAAGGAGTGTTTTTGATGAAAAAGAAAATGCTTGATGTGCTAATGCTTCTGATTGGCGCTTTTTTCTTCGCGCTTGCAGTGAATTTGTTTGCGATTCCCAATGACCTTGGGGAAGGCGGGGTCACTGGGATTACGCTGATTTTGTATTATGTGTTTCAATGGTCTCCTGGGGTAACGAACTTTATCTTAAATGCACTTCTGCTTTTAATCGGCTACAAGTTTCTGGACGGTAAAACGACTGTCTATACAATCATTGCCGTAGCGGCGAATTCGCTTTTCCTTCATCTGACACATGGGTGGAGCACCCCGTCTGATGAATTGATCATTAATACGATTTTCGCGGGTGTATTTGCGGGTGTCGGTATCGGCATGATTATACGTGTCGGCGGAACGACAGCCGGCTCTGCGATTCTGGCCAGAATTGCTAATAAATATTTAGACTGGAATATCAGCTACGCGCTTCTGTTTTTTGATTTACTCGTAGTATTTAGCTCTTATTTTATTATTGGTGCGGAAAAAATGATGTTTACGATCGTAATGCTGTATATCGGAACGAAAGTGATGGACTTTATTATTGAAGGCTTGAATACGAAAAAAGCGATTACGGTCATTTCGGAAAATAAGGGTGAAATTGCCGAGCAGGTAAATACCTTGATGGATCGGGGCGTGACGATTTTATCAGGGAAGGGAAACTATACGGGACAAGCAAAAGAGATTTTGTACATTGTCATCAACAAACAGGAGCTTTCTATGCTGAAGAAAATTATCAGAAGCTGTGACAAAAAGGCGTTTGTGATTGTTCATGACGTACGCGATGTGTTTGGCGAAGGGTTTGTTGATATATCTAAATAATAAAATCCCTCTGCACTTGAAGCAGAGGGATTTGTTCGTTTAGAACGGATATTTGCGGTATTGCTTCTGGATTGATATCCATTTCGTCACAGTAAATTCCTCGACCACCCATGGATTTCCGAAGCGGCCGACACCGCTGGCTTTGTTGCCGCCAAAGGCGATATTCGGCGAGTCATTAACGGACTGGTCGTTGACATGGGTCATGCCGCTGTCAATTTGCAGGGCAAATGTTTCGCCTTTTTCTAAATCAGAAGTGAAAACAGCCGAGCTGAGGCCGTATTCTGTATCATTTGCCATATCAATCGCTTCCTGATCGCTGGAGGCTTTGATAATGGTGGCAATCGGGGCAAACAGCTCCGTTTGGGCAATTTTGCTGTTGTTGTCTGCACCTACAAAGACAAAAGGTGTGAGCACGTTTCCGACGCGTTTTCCTTCAACCGCAAGCTCAATGCCGTCTGCCTTTGCCTGCTCAATGATCTCCAGCGCTTTCTCGATTTGGCGCTCGTTGATCAGCGGGCCTACAACGGTTTTCGGATCGGTTTGGTCGCCGTACGGAAGCTGTTTGACACGTGCGGTGAATTTTTCAACAAACTCATCGTACACATCTTGATGAACAATGATTCTGTTGATAATCATGCAGATTTGTCCCTGGTGAATAAATTTTCCGAAAATCGCGGCGTCTACAGCACGATCGACATCCGCGTCTGAAAGGACGGCAAATGGGTTGTTGCCGCCGAGCTCAAGGGCCATTCGTTTAAAGTTACGCCCGGCGATTTCACCGATATGGCGCCCGACTGCGGTTGATCCCGTAAAGCTGATCAATTTTGGAATTGGATTGGTCAGCATGCCGTCCCCAATTTCCTTTAGGTCCGTCAACATGACATTGAGGACACCCGCAGGAAGACCGGCGTGTTCAAATGCCTTTGCAATGATGGTTCCGCCGGAAAGAGCAGTTTGAATATCAGGCTTGTGTACAATACTGTTTCCCAGCGCAATCGAAGGCGCAATTGTTCTCATTGATAAATTCATCGGAAAATTAAAGGGAGAAATCGATGAAATGACACCGAGCGGTAGGCGGTAAATCTTATTGATTTTCCCTTCAATGTCGGATGGAACCTCTTTGACACCGCCTAATTCGCCAGTATATGTCATGGCTTCATCTAAAATCGCAATTGTTTGTTCAAGCTCGATCGTTGCTTTCATGATTGTTCCGCCGGTTTCGCGGGAAATCATCATGATGATGTCATCGCGGTTTTCCTGTAAGTAGGCGCGCGCTTTTTGCAGAACTGCTTTTCGTTCTTCTGCTGTGCTCTTGGCCCACTTTTTTTGCGCCTGTTGTGCAATGTCAAACGCATCCTCCAGCTGTTTGTTTGTTGCCAACGATGCTGTTGTAATGACAGACTGGTCATACGGATTCAAAATGTCCTCCGTACGCCCGCTTTCCCCTTCGGTCCATTTTCCGTTAATAAAACTTTTGTTTAACGCTTCTAGTCCCATTATTGATCATCCTCCTTTGGTCCTGCATATCCTCTTCTATTTCTGTTAATGCCAATATGTAAACGAATGCGTCCATCTATGCCAAATATACTCTTTTTTATTGGAGAACAAAAGCGTTTCGCCTTATACTGGATATACAAATCCTTACATAAGAGAGGAGACCTTATGAAATCGCTGCTGTCTATTTATCCCGGTTTGAATGTGTCTGAGGAGCTTTGCGTAAAGGAAGACTATCTATGCTTTTTTGATGAGAACAGTCAGAAGTATATCTCCATTCCGAAAACGGAGATCAGTGAGAAAGAGACGTTGCTGCTGCAATCATTTTTGACGCCTGCGGATGAGGCCAATCAAATGTCTTTGAAATCGCCGGAAGAAAACAAGTGGTTTGCGTTTCTTTTTTCCAGAGGGGAAGTACCGGCGAATATAAAGAAGCGAACGAGATTTGTTCATTTTCATTTACTCGGTAAAATAGAGCGGGCATCTTTTGCGGAAGCGGTCCGCCATTTCTGGCCGGTTCCTTTTGTGATTGTGTGGATGCATGAGGACAGAGGCGTGATTGTCGAGCAGGAAAGTGAAGCGGCGGCTGGGAAGGACGAACTGGAATCACTAGCTAAGGTTCTTGAAAGTGATTTCTACTTCAGTGTCCGTTTTTACGCCGGGAGATTTTACGAGCCCGATGAAAGTCTGCGAACACATTACGCCCGTGAACAGACGTATTTTCTATTTGCTGAAAAACGGCTGCCTCAGGTGCAGAGTGTGACCTTTGAGATGATCTTTCCTTTTTTATTATTAGAAGCAGAAAAAGAAAAACTTGAAACGCTGCTCTCTGAAGAAGCTGAGCTTTTGTTCGGAGATGAATCTGACCTGAGGAAGACAATCAAGCTCTTTATTGAAAACAACTCAAACGTGACATTAACGGCGAAAAAGCTGCATCTGCACCGCAACAGCCTGCAATATCGAATTGATAAATTTATTGAGCGGTCAGGGATAGACATTAAAACGTATAAAGGCGCGCTGCTTGCCTATTTTATCTGCCTGCAAAGCGAAGTTTCAGAATAAATTGGAAACATGCATGAAAAATGGTTGCTGATTTTATGAATGCTGCCCATTTCAGCGATAGAGGAATGCTGTTACACTCTAGTTGAGAAAGCGTTTACAATAACAAAGGGGGATGTTAGATGGCTGAATTGCGGATGGAGCACATTTATAAATATTATGATCAGAAGGAAGCGGCTGTTGATGACTTTAACCTTCACATTGACGATAAGGAGTTTATCGTATTCGTCGGCCCGTCCGGCTGCGGAAAATCAACGACGCTTCGGATGGTCGCAGGGCTTGAGGAAATTTCGAAAGGCGATTTTTATATTGGAGGAAAACGTGTAAATGATGTAGCGCCAAAGGACAGGGATATTGCGATGGTATTTCAAAACTACGCGCTCTATCCGCATATGACTGTCTACGATAATATTGCATTCGGGCTGAAGCTTCGGAAAATGCCGAAGCCTGAGATCAAGAAAAGGGTAGAGGAAGCCGCTAAAATTCTAGGGCTGGAGGAATATTTGCACCGAAAACCGAAAGCGCTGTCAGGCGGGCAGAGACAGCGGGTCGCGCTTGGACGGGCAATCGTGCGGGATGCAAAGGTGTTCCTGATGGATGAGCCTTTGTCAAACCTGGACGCGAAGCTGAGGGTGCAAATGAGGGCGGAAATCATTAAGCTCCACCAGAGGCTGCAAACCACAACAATTTACGTGACGCATGACCAGACAGAAGCGCTGACAATGGCGACACGGATCGTGGTCATGAAAGACGGAAAAATCCAGCAGATCGGGACGCCGAAGGATGTATACGAATTTCCTGAAAACGTCTTTGTCGGCGGTTTTATCGGCTCACCGGCGATGAATTTTTTTAAAGGAAAGTTGACGGATGGCCTAATCAAAATCGGATCTGCGGCATTAACCGTGCCGGAAGGAAAAATGAAGGTGCTCCGTGAAAAGGGCTACATTGGCAAAGAAGTCATCTTCGGTATCCGTCCTGAGGATATTCATGATGAATTGGTTGTCGTGGAGTCGTATAAAAATTCTTCGATTAAAGCGAAAATCAATGTCGCTGAGCTGCTCGGTTCTGAAATCATGATTTATTCGCAGATTGATAATCAAGATTTTATTGCGCGGATTGACGCCCGCCTCGATATTCAATCAGGTGATGAGCTGACAGTTGCGTTTGATATGAATAAAGGCCATTTCTTTGACAGTGAGACTGAAGTGAGAATTCGATAAGCTCAAAAGCCGGACATAGAGACATGTCCGGTATTTTTGTGTTCTTTTTAAGGTTTACAGAAAAAAACACAGCGGGTAGTGGTTGGTAAGAAAGGGAGATAGAGATGTGGCATCCGGCAATGTGGGGCGGGATCTCAGGCTCTGCTGTATTACTGGGCGTGCCGGCGTCCATGTTTTTTTCGATTCACAAACAGATCATCGGCTATAGTATGGCTTTTGGCACAGGTGTATTAATTGGCGCGGCCGCTTACGAACTTCTCGGAGATGCAGTAGCAGAAGGCGGAATGGCAGCGACAGGCGCCGGATTTATTATGGGAGCTGCCGTGTTTACGGTTTTTGATTACGCGGTTTCCAAAAGAGGCGCGTCACAAAGAAAAAAATCGGGACAAGCAGCTGCCAGCGGCGGAGGAATAGCCATTTTTATCAGCAACATACCTGAAGGGCTGTCCAGTACAGCAGGAATGAAAAGCAGCGGGTTTTAGAGAACGAAAATGATACTGCTTTGGGCTGCGGTACTCGTGATATCCCTTTTTGCATCATGGTCAGGATACTTCTTTCTCCACGGTGCTTCTGAAGAAGTGATGTCAGCAATTGCAGCATTTGCAGGCGGGGGGATCATTGCGGTGATTGCTTCGACGATGATGCCTGAGGCGTACGAAGACAGCGGCCCGATGACAGGGTTAATCGCCGCACTTGGGTTGTTAACCTCGCTGGTTTTGAATCAGTTTTCTTAATTGTGAGCCGGTCATGCATCCATGTCCGGTTTTTTGTGCTTGAAAATCTCAGAAACAAACCGATGAAAAAAGGAGGAAGAAATAGACAGAAAGCAGGGAAACGATGAAACGTTTTATCCTAAGCATATTTCTTTTGGGAAGCTGCTTGGCTCTCGCGGCTTGCGATGATCAAGAGGCGAACGCGGAGCAGCAGGTGCCGAAAGCCGAACAAAAGAAACCGGAAGAAAAGACAGTACATGTACAGAAAAAAGAAGACGATACATCCGCATGGATTAAAACAGAGAAACCGGCAAAGCTGCCGATTTTGATGTACCACAGTATTTCCTCTGGAAACAGCCTCCGTGTTCCGAAGGAAGAATTCGAAGCGCATATGAAGTGGCTGCACGAAAACGGTTATCAGACATTAACGCCGAAAGAGGCGTATCTCATGCTGACGCAGGATAAAAAGCCGAGTGAGAAATGCGTGCTGATTACGTTTGATGACGGATACACCGACAATTACCTAGAAGCGTATCCGGTGCTAAAACAGTACGGGATGAAGGCGACGATTTTTATGATCGGCAACTCAATCGCACATAAACACCATCTGACAGAGGAGCAAATGAAAGAAATGGCGAAGCATGGCATATCCATTGAAAGCCATACGATTAACCACCTTGAACTGAACGGGTTAACGCCTGAACAGCAGTACAGTGAGATGGCTGATTCGAAAAAGCTGTTTGACAACATGTTTCATCAGCAAACCTCTATCATCAGCTATCCGGTAGGGCGCTACAATGAGGAGACGCTGAAGGCTGCCAAGGAAACGGGCTATCAAATGGGCGTGACGACAGAACCGGGCGCGGCATCTAGAGACCAGGGAATGTACGCCCTCCATCGCGTGCGTGTGTCCCCGGGCATGTCAGGCGCGGCTTTTGGCGCGTACATCGAATCCATGAAATAAAAAAAGGCGGCGCTCAATCGCCGCCCCCTCCGCCGCCACAGCCGGAATCGCTGAAACCTCCGTCACTGCCGCATCCATCATGGTGCGAGCTATGGCCAGAATAACCGGAAAACCCGCTGTCCGCCTGCTGGCGGCTTTTGTTTTCCGAGGGCTGCGGCTGGATGACTGAAAGAAAAACAATAATAGCTATAATCAATAAGATGATCACAATCACTTTGATCACTCCCTTTTTTCACCATATCTGTTATACGGGTGAAACGCAGATCAGTTTCACTTCAAAGAGATCGATTCTTTCAGACGGTCTCTGAGCCAGCGCTTCAGCACCCCGTGTCCTTTGTTTGACAATAACGTGCTGACACGCCAGTACATAGGGGGATGAGGAGCGAACTGAAAATCAATGAATCTGAAAAGCCAGCTTCTATCGCGGGTAAGAGAGTCGATCTGAAGCGCGTCCTCATCTGCTTCAGAGCTGTAGGCGCTTTGTTTCTGTATATTCCGATCCTGCCGAACCGCCAAGATTCTCAAAACTTCAGCCATTTGTTTGTGCCCGCCTTCCAGCAGTGATGCGCCAAGGTTGTCAGCACGCACCTCCATCCATTGTGAACAAAAGGATTGATAGAGCTGAAACAGGATGATGATTGCCATGATGAAAACCCAAAGCACAATTTTATGGGCCTCGGGATGGACGATATGCTGTTCAAATAAGAGGATGATCCCAACGACGGCTCCAAGATAGAGAAATCGCAAAAGCTGTGATGACAGTACGTCACGTTTTTTTATATGTATCGCCTCATGAGCCAGAATGCCTTCGATGACACGCAACGGAAGTGTTAGTGTGGCACTTGTCAGAATGACCATTGACCTCCCGACATTCATGCCGACTGCCATTCCGTTGTAATCATCACTCTCCGTTTCGTATATGCGGACATGGGAAATGCCGGCCTTGCTGAAAATCCTGTGGGCCGCTGCCTGTACATTCGGATGATGACAAGGCTTGGTATCCATTGCCGCCCGCAAAACACGGTCTGACAGATACATGTTGAGTATCCAGTACAGCATCACGGCAACGGCCATAATCCATGGAGAGGCATGTAATCCATATAAAACGAGCACCAATAAGGCGTAAGCCGAGACGCCTTTTACACTGGCGGCAAAATATAGCTTCCCAAGCAGCCGCTTCACATTTTTCCTATGATAAAACGGTAAAACAGAAATCACAGTATCCTCGTTGTTTTCCGATTCTGTGTATTGACGGAAGATCGCTTTCCATTTTTGCGGTTCCTTCACCGTCAGAAACAGCGTTTCACCGGGAAGAGACAGTTTGATGACTTGATGAAAGCTTGTTGTCAGGTCTAACCGGGATGAATACATCGTCAAAAGCGGATGAAGCTTTAAGAGATCAGCCGTTGATTCAAGCTGAATGTCTCTCAAATCGGAAAGCGGGTATGTACGGGTTTCATAAAGAGAGCTGATGTGCAATTTTTCTAAGGATGCTGAATACAATACGTGCACGCTGAAAACATTCAATATGCGTTTCACCAGTGCCCCTCCGCCGGATACCATGCCGAAGAAGATGACATATTTGAGAGGGCTTGGGTCAGGTCCATAGATGAAAAAAATGATGGCGCCCGCAAACACAACGGCGGTAAGCGTGATGTCTGACAGGAGGCGTGTTTTGTTTCTGGCAAGCTCGATTTCCTGCCAGTCTCCCGAAGGTTTTGCCGCACGATCTGAAACAGTGAGGTCCACCGCAGTCCAATAGCAATAGAACATTGTCGCGATCGAGACAATACCGTCCATAAATGATAGATGAGAGAAGATGTAAATAGCAGTGCCGACCCAAAGAACGATATCAATCCAGAAATCTATAAGTGGAATAAATTTAGTTGCCAGAGCTGATATAAAATATAATCCCAGCCCGAGAATCATACAGAGAAGTAGTTCAGTTCCCATAGGTATGCTAGAGTCCTTTCTATCTATTATTTCCAACTATTACTATAGCATGATGCGGGAACTTGAAAAAATAGGAACATGCAAAAAAGCAAGCTCTTTCATGTTACGAAGAGCTTGCTTGCGGTGTATCAATAAAACTGGTGAAGCAGCAATAAGGTTAAGGATACTGTAATTGCTCCCCCGATTCGGGTAGACACCTGGGCAAATGGCATTAGCTCAAGCCTTTCTGCGGCGCTTAAAATGGCGACGTCTCCGGTGCCTCCTTGTCCTGAGTGGCACGCATTGATAATGGCGGTCTCAATCGGATACATGTTCAGCCACTTTCCAGTGAAGAAGCCGACGGCCATCATGGTCACAACGACAGACAGAATCGTAATGATATTGCTAAGGTTAAAGGCAGCGATAAGCTTGTCCCACGGCGTCATGGACACCCCGATTGCAAAGAGCAGCGGATAGGTCACAGCGGTTGAAAAGAAGCGGGACACCCCAAACGCGCCATTTTCTATTGAGGCAGGCGCCAATCTAAACAGCTTAATCAGGACAGCCAGTAACAGCATGGCAACAGGTGCCGGAAATCCAAAAAAGTCGTGAGCGAGCATGCCGACTAAGTATAAAGAAACAGCAAGGATACCGCCTGACGCAAATAAGGAAAGGTTAAACATTTGCTGTCCGCTTTGCGATTCCTCCAGCGCAGGGGACTCCTTTTCAGAGCGGTCCACTTTGCCGTTGCCTGTCCATTCCGGTTTTTTCTTTCCGATTCTATTCAGCAATCCCGCTAGGATAATCGCGCACAGGCTCCCCAGCATAATCGACGGCAGAACAAGTGCGAATGCTTCCCCTTGAGACATGGGCATAATGTCAGAATAACCAATGGACAGCGGAATAGCACCTTCTCCGACTCCCCCTGCCATGATAGGAATAACAATGTACAGCAATGTATGCTGAAATCCGAGCCCAAGCAAAGTGCCGACAGCCAGTCCGACAATAGCGGCTGCGACAGAACCGGCAATAAGCGGAATAAAGATTTTCATGAATGCTTTTATGAGTGTTTCTCTTTTCATGCCGAGGATGCTTCCGACGACAATCCCGGCGATAAACAAGTATAGAAAGTTTGAGTTTTCTGTAAATTCTGTGGTGGATTTAACGATATCATTAGGCAGCAGGTGATAGTAGACGACAGCGGACGGAATAAAAGTAGCTAGGATGGCCGGGCCGCCGATAGAACGAACAATCGGGATCGATTTGCCGATTTGGGCAAAGGTGAACCCGAAAAATGCCATGACCGCAATGGATGTCAAGATGTCACTTTTTACATCGTGATGCATGACAAAAACAGTGATTAATATAAACAGCAAGACATACACAGGAAGCGGTATGATGCCTACTTTTATATTCATGGCTTTTGCAAACCAATTCCCTTTTCGAACCCCTTCGTGAATTGTATCCGTTTGCAATTGCATTTGTGTTTGAAGCTCTCCCATTGAAAAACCTCCCCTATTCTTGATGCAGTGAAATTGTTCACTACGTTAATTATACTAAAAAATTGAAATTATTAATATATTAAAAATTTACTATTCAACTTTATTCTTGTCCCGTTACTGATGAAAAGAGGCATTCTGACTAAAATCGGTCTATGACGGAGTGCTGAGAAACGAGTGCTGGTGCTGGACAAGCAATTTATTCGCAAGGAATGATATAGTTGATGTACGATAATAAAGGGCCATTTATCCTAGCAACCGTCATCAATCAGCAACAAAATAGACAATAATCCGTCACATAACGCGGGGCTTTTTAGGTATTTTAGGCTTTATTTTTGAAATGAATCGTTGTAAAGTACTTAATATGAACTAGTCAGAGAATGTGTCATTTGATCAGTCTGGCAATCTAGCATCATATTGAATGACTTACTGACACATTTGTGAAATATTGAGCAATATTTTTTTCGTCTATTTTGTGAAATACTGATCAAAGTCTCGGTGCTGATTGTGAAGTATTGAGCAAATTACTAACCGGAAATGGAGGAGAAAGCATGAGTGAATTGGTTTTAGCCCGCATTCAATTTGCATCAACAACGTTGTTTCACTTCTTGTTTGTGCCGTTGTCTATCGGGCTTGTGTTTATGGTTGCGTTGATGGAGACTCTTTATCTTGTGAAAAAAAATGAGCAGTACCTCAAAATGGCAAAGTTTTGGGGGCACTTATTCTTAATAAATTTCGCAGTCGGTGTTGTAACGGGGATTTTGCAAGAATTCCAGTTTGGACTGAATTGGTCTGATTACTCCCGTTTTGTCGGAGATGTATTTGGTGCTCCGCTTGCGATTGAAGCATTATTGGCGTTTTTCATGGAATCTATCTTTATCGGATTATGGATTTTCGGCTGGGACCGCCTGCCGAAAAAAATTCACGCTCTCTGCATTTGGCTCGTGTCATTCGGAACGATTATGTCATCTTTCTGGATTTTAACAGCGAACTCCTTTATGCAGGAGCCGGTCGGCTTTACGATTAAAAACGGCCGCGCGGAGATGAATGATTTTGGCGCGCTGATTACAAACCCTCAGCTTTGGGTTGAATTCCCGCACGTTATTTTTGGTGCGCTTGCCACCGGGGCTTTCTTTATCGCCGGTGTGAGTGCTTTTAAACTATTGAAGAAAAAAGAAGTGCCTTTCTTTACACAATCCTTTAAACTCGCAATGATCGTCGGCCTTTGTGCCGGTCTTGGCGTTGGCCTTAGCGGTCACATGCAGGCCGAGCACTTAATGGAATCGCAGCCGATGAAAATGGCTGCCAGTGAAGGACTTTGGGAAGACAGCGGCGACCCTGCTGCTTGGACGGCTTTTGCCACGATCGATACAAAAAATGAAAAAAGCTCAAATGAAATCCAAGTTCCGTATGCCTTGAGCTACCTGGCGTATCAAAAATTCAGCGGAAGTGTCAAAGGGATGAAAACACTTCAGGCTGAGTATGAAAAAATATACGGAAAAGGCGACTACATTCCGCCTGTCAAAACGACGTTCTGGAGCTTCCGCATCATGGTTGGCGCAGGTGTTGTTATGATTCTTGCTGCGTTAGGCGGCCTTTGGTTGAATCGGCGCAAAAAGCTGGAAAATAGCAAATGGTATTTGCGCATTATGATCGCATTGATTTCCTTCCCGTTTATGGCGAACTCCGCGGGCTGGATTATGACAGAAATCGGGCGTCAGCCTTGGACGGTTATGGGCTTGATGACTACAGCTCAATCCGTGTCGCCTAACGTAACGGCGGGCTCCCTGCTATTCTCAATTATCGCCTTCGGTGTGATGTACTTGATACTCGGCGCGCTGCTTGTCTTCTTGTTCATCCGTGAGATTAAAAAAGGTGCGGAGCATGGTGATCATCATGATGTTCCTGTATCAACAGACCCATTTAGTCAGGAGGTATACCATGTCTCTTCATGATCTATGGTTTATACTCGTTGCTGTATTGTTTGTAGGATTTTTCTTTTTGGAAGGCTTTGATTTCGGGGTCGGCATGGCGACCCGTTTTCTTGGCCATAATGAATTAGAGCGCAGAGTGCTGATCAACACGATCGGGCCGTTTTGGGACGCGAATGAAGTATGGCTTTTGACTGGTACAGGCGCCATTTTCGCGGCGTTTCCGAACTGGTATGCCACGATGCTGAGCGGTTATTATATTCCGTTTGTCATTGTGCTGCTAGCGTTAATGGGCCGCGGGGTCGCGTTCGAGTTTCGCGGCAAGGTTGATCATTTAAAATGGGTAAAGGTTTGGGACTGGGTCGTTTTCTTCGGCAGCCTGATTCCTCCATTTGTGCTTGGTGTGCTGTTCACGACATTATTCCGCGGGATGCCGATTGATGCCGATATGAACATTCACGCACATCTATCCGATTATTTCAATCTATACTCTGTACTTGGCGGTGTGACTGTAACACTCCTTTGCTTCCAGCATGGATTAATGTTTATCACGCTGCGTACGATCGGTGATTTGCAAAAACGCGCCCGGATCATGGCGCAAAAAATAATGGGTGTTGTTTTTGTAGCGGTTCTGGCCTTCGTGGCTCTTTCTGCCTATCAGACAGACATGTTTACACGCCGCGGCGAGATTACGATTCCGCTCGTTGTTTTGATTGTCATTTGCTTTATGCTCGCGGCTGTCTTTATCCGTAAGAAAAAAGATGGCTGGACATTTGGGATGACTGGCGCGGGGCTGGCGCTGACTGTAGGAATGATCTTTATTTCCTTATTCCCTCGAGTGATGGTCAGCTCAATTCAAAGCGCGTACGATTTAACAGTAGCTAACGCTTCTTCCGGTGATTATTCGCTTAAAGTCATGTCAATTTGTGCATTAACCCTATTGCCGTTTGTCATCGGCAGCCAGATCTGGAGCTATTATGTCTTCCGGAAGCGCGTCAGCCATAAGGAGCCTATGACTTATTAATGGGAAAAGACCTGTTTCGATATAAAGGAATGAAGCGGATTCTCACTGTGATTACTTGTTTAACGCTGATTCAGACAGCCGCTATTATTATGCAGGCAGAGTGGTTGAGTGAAGCCGTAACTGGACTGTTCAACGGGAAAAGCATTGCCTCGCTGTTTCCAGTGATCGGCTTTTTCCTCATCGCTTTTGTCGCCCGGCACGGGGTGACGGTGGCGCGCCAGAAAATCGTCTATCAATATGCCGCCCGGACTGGCGCAGATTTGAGAAAGAGTTTTCTTGATCAGCTGTTCCGATTAGGCCCCCGCTTTGCAAGGAAAGAGGGGACGGGGCAAATGGTGACCCTGGCGATGGAAGGCATCAGTCAGTTCCGCCGCTACCTTGAGCTGTTTCTGCCGAAAATGGTCAGCATGGCGATTGTGCCTGCGGCTGTTGTCATTTATGTGTTTTTTCAGGATCGCACATCAGCCGTCATTTTAGTCGCTGCTATGCCGATTCTGATCATCTTTATGATTCTCCTCGGCCTTGTCGCACAGAGAAAAGCGGATCGACAGTGGAAATCCTATCAGAGACTTTCCAATCATTTTGTAGATTCTCTTCGCGGACTGGAGACATTGCGTTTCCTAGGTTTGAGCAAGTCGCACAGCAAAAATATTTTTCACGTTAGTGAGCGGTACCGCAAAGCAACGATGAGCACGCTTCGGGTGGCGTTTTTATCTTCATTTGCCCTCGATTTTTTCACGATGCTGTCGGTGGCGACAGTCGCAGTGTTTCTGGGCCTGCGCCTTATTGATGGCGATATCTTGCTTGGCCCGGCTTTAACGGCGCTAATTCTTGCACCTGAGTATTTTCTGCCAGTGCGGGAAGTGGGAAATGATTATCACGCGACGCTGAACGGGCAGGAGGCAGGCAAAACCATTCAAGAGATTTTGTCGCAGCCTGGCTTTAAAGAAGAGGCGCCGCTTCGGCTTGGGACGTGGTCTGATCAAGATGAGCTGAAGCTGTCAGGTGTGTCAGTCGGCAGGTCCGTGTCCGATGTTGATCTGTCATTCAAAGGCAAGAAAAAAATTGGAATTATCGGTGCAAGCGGCGCCGGAAAATCTACACTAATAGATCTCCTCGGCGGGTTTTTGGAACCGGATGGCGGTACGATAGAAGTCAACAGTTCAGAACGGTCCCACTTGCAGGACGACAGCTGGCAGAAAAACCTCCTTTATATCCCGCAGCACCCGTACATTTTTGATGATACACTGGCGAACAACATTCGCTTCTATCATCCAAGCGCTTCGGCTGAGGATACAGCAGGCGCAGCTGCCGCGGCGGGGTTGGCGGAGCTGGTGGACAAACTTCCGGACGGATTAGAGGGCCGGATCGGGGAAGGCGGCCGGGCGCTCAGCGGCGGCCAGGCTCAGCGTGTCGCACTGGCCCGCGCCTTTTTAGGAAACCGCCCGATTCTGCTGCTGGATGAGCCGACCGCCCATCTGGATATTGAAACCGAATATGAGATAAAAGAAACGATGCTGGATTTATTTGAGGACAAGCTCGTCTTTTTCGCGACTCACCGCCTTCACTGGATGCTCGATATGGATGAAGTGATCGTGCTGGACGGGGGCAGGGTTGCGGAAATCGGGACTCACAATGAATTGCTGGAGAACAACGGTGTGTACACCAAACTCGTGGAGGCACAACTGGGGGAAAGAGCATGAGGAAAGAAGAATGGATCCTGCCGTATATCAAGAAAAATATCCGCCTGTTCGTTCTGGTTATCTTTTTAGGCGCTGTGACAATTTTTTCTGCTGCTTTTCTCATGTTCACCTCAGGGTTTTTAATCTCTAAGGCGGCGACAAGACCGGAAAACATCCTGCTTATTTATGTCCCGATTGTCGCTGTGCGTACTTTTGGGATTGCGCGGTCTGTGTCACGATATGTGGAACGCCTCATCGGCCATCACATCATTTTGAAGATCGTGTCCGACATGCGCGTCCGCCTTTACAATATGCTTGAGCCGGGTGCTTTGATGCTGCGGTCCCGTTTTCGCACGGGAGATATGCTCGGCATTTTGTCTGAGGATATTGAGCATTTACAGGATGCCTTCTTAAAAACAATTTTTCCTGCGATCTCGGCCTTGCTTCTGTATGCTGTGTCAGTGATAGCGCTCGGCTTCTTCTCTTGGCCGTTTGCCATATTGCTTGCGCTGTATTTGTTTGTTCTTGTTGTATTGTTTCCGATTGTGTCTTTGCTCGTAACGAGAGCGAAGAATGCGAAGCTGAAAAGCGGACGAAATGTGCTGTACAGCCGTCTGACAGATGCTGTGATGGGTGTCAGCGACTGGATGTTCAGCGGACGCCGGCATGCGTTTATTGATTCCTATGAAAAAGAGGAACATGATTGGTTTGAGCTTGAACGGAAAAAACAACACTTTACAAGATGGCGGGATTTCGCCGCGCAATGCCTTGTCGCCGGCCTTATTTTGTTGATGCTGTTTTGGACGGCGGGGCAGCATGCAGACGGCGAACTCGCCAAAACGATGATTGCGGCTTTTGTGCTTGTGGTGTTCCCGCTGACAGAAGCCTTTCTGCCACTTTCAGATGCTTTGGGCGAAGTGCCCGGCTATCAGGATTCCATCAAACGCATGAACAAGGTGGCTCCTCAGCCGGAGGTGTCACAAATCAGATCAGCGGCTGAAACGCTCAATCTCCAAGATGTCACCCTGTCCTTTCGTGATGTGACGTTCTCTTATGACAATAGCAGCCAAGTGCTGCACAGCTTTACCTTTACGCTGCGCCAAGGAGAAAAAATGGCGCTGCTCGGCCGGAGTGGGTCTGGGAAATCGACTTCGCTCGCTCTAATTGAAGGCGTCTTGAAGCCGGACTCAGGATCTGTGACGTTAAACGGTGTAGAGACAGCACTGTTACAGGATCAAATTGCCGATGCGGTGGCTGTGTTAAATCAAAAACCGCACCTGTTTGATACAAGCATTCTGAACAACATCAGGCTTGGAAACGGAGAAGCAAGCGAGGAGGATGTGCGCCGCGCCGCAAAACAGGTCAAGCTGCATGACTACATTGAGTCACTGCCTGATGGATATCACACCTCTGTACAGGAAACCGGCATCCGATTTTCCGGAGGCGAGCGGCAGCGGATCGCACTTGCCCGGATTTTGCTGCAGGATACGCCGATCATCATCCTCGATGAGCCGACAGTCGGCCTCGACCCCATCACCGAACGCGAGCTGATGGAAACGGTGTTTGACGTGCTGAAAGGAAAAACGATTCTATGGATTACGCACCATCTCACGGGAGTGGAAGCGGCCGATAAAATCGTGTTTCTCGAAAACGGAAAAACGGAAATGGAAGGAACGCATGAGGAACTGCTGGCGTCAAACGAACGGTATCGCCGCCTGTATCATCTTGATGTTCCTGTAAAATAAAAGACAGCCCCCAAAGGCTGTCTTTTTTGTTTGAAAAAGAAAAGGTATAGGAAAAATAGGAAGAGAAAGCAGAGGAGGGATAGTGATGAATATTCCAATGTGGACGGAAGAGCATGTGAGGGCCTCGCTTCCTGAAAGAGATGCAGAGAGCCATAAAGGCACATATGGTACAGCTTTGCTGCTGGCGGGCAGCGACGACATGCCGGGCGCAGCGCTTCTTGCGGGCCTTGGGGCCATGCGGAGCGGGCTCGGAAAGCTTGTCATTGGTACGTCTGAAAGCGTGATCCCGCTGATCGTTCCTGTTCTGCCTGAGGCGACCTATTGGCGTGACGGCTGGCAAAAAGCGGCGGACGCTCAGCTTGAAGAGACGTACCGGGCCATTGCTGTCGGACCGGGGCTTCCGCAAACCGAAAGCGTACAGCAGGCAGTTGATCATGTGCTTGCGGCGGATTGCCCCGTGATTTTGGATGCCGGAGCGCTGGTGAAGCGCACGTATCCGAAACGGGAGGCTCCCCTCATCCTCACGCCGCACCCAGGCGAGTTTTCCCGTATGACAGGGGTGCCGGTGAACGAACTGCAAAACAAAAGAGCGGAATACGCAAAGGAATGGGCGGCTCTGCTGCAGGCTGTCATAGTGTTAAAAGGAAATCAAACTGTTATCGCATTTCCCGATGGTGACTGCTGGCGCAACCCAACCGGAAACGGGGCGCTCGCCAAGGGGGGCACCGGTGACACGTTGACGGGCATGATATTGGGCATGCTTTGCTGCCACGAAGACCCGAAGCGTGCCATATTAAACGCAGTCTATCTGCATGGTGCATGCGCCGAGCTCTGGACGGACGAGCACTCCGCCCATACGCTGCTCGCTCATGAGCTTTCTGATATGCTGCCTCGTGTGTGGAAGCAATTTGAATGATAAAAAGCTGTCTTCATAGAGAAGACAGCTTTTCTTGATAACTCTGTTTTTTCAGACGCGGTTTCATCAATACATAATAAAGAACAGAAGGCACGGCCAAGCCGATAATCCATGCGATATCTCCGCCTCCAAACATTTTGGCCAGCGGCCCAATGTAAAAGGACGTATTGATAAACGGAATTTCCAGCAAGATGGACAGGACGAACGCAATCGTGGTAATCCAATTGACTTTTCCATACGGCCCGTTCACATCGAACATGGCCTTGACTTGATAGTTTCCGTGGCGGACAAAGTAGTAATCGACTAAATTGATTGCCGTCCAAGGTATTAAGAAATAACTGATGAAAAAGATAAAATTCAAAAACAGCTCCATAAAATTGCTTTGCCCGAGAAGGCTTAAGACTGTGCCGACAAGCGTGACGCCGAGGATCATGATGATTCTGACTCTGGGCGTGACTTTTAACTTCAGAAACGGCTCAAGCGTTGTAGTTGTAGACATGAAAGCTCCATACAGGTTAAAGACATTGATCGCCATTTGCCCAAATAACACAATGATCAGCATAATAGCCGAGAAGGGCCCGAACAATTGGACAATCTGGCTGCCTGAGTTTGCTGTAAAGTCAGGAAGTGCTGTCGTCAGCAAAGCGCCGAGCAGCATCATCCAGATGGAGCTGACAGATGTACCTGCATAGCTGTACCAAAATGTTTGAGAAGCCGGTGTTTTAACTGGCAGATATCTTGAATAATCGGCAACATAAGGTGCGTAGGCAAGCTGCCACGTCGCGACTGCGCTGACTGCCACTAAGAAAATTGGCAGATCAACCGCTCCGGGAATCCAGCTGCCTGCCGGAATCGGTAATTGAAAAATGAGTATCGTTGCAGCAAAAAATACAGCAAAAGACGTCCAAGAAAGGATTTTTTGCATTTTGTGAATCAAATCATGGCCGAAAATGGTGAGTAAAAAACATACGGCGCTTAAACCTATAATGCTCCATGATCCCGGGATGGGAACAAAGCTGCTTAAGGTTCCGGCCGCCAGAATCGTGCTGCTCGCGAAGAAACCAAGGTAGATAAACATAACTAAGAAGAGGGGAAGAATCGCTCCGATTACGCCGAATTGGGCACGGCTTTGAATCATTTGCGGGATGCCAAGCTGAGGGCCTTGCGCGGAATGAGACGCCATAAATATGGCACCGATTAAGGTTCCGCAAATAATAGCGGCAACACTCCAAAACAGATTAAGTCCCATTGCCACGGGAAGCGTACCGGTCACTAACGTGGTGATATGCATATTAGCCCCAAACCATACGGGGAATAAATCTTTCGCTTTACCATGTCTTTCTTCATTTGGAATATGTTCAATCGTTCGCCTTTCTACTTTCAATGCATCGTCCTCCATATATAATGAATTTTTTTGAAATAGACATAAAAACATAGCTTAACAGACTGTACTTCGCTTTACAAATTTAGATGTTGATGAAAACCGATGAGAAACCAGTGAAGTCAATAGATCAAAAGAATTATAAAAAAAGTTGAACGCTCTGAAATCCGGTGTCGTCTTATAAGTCAGAAAAACAAAAAAGGGGGGATCGCGGCTATTGAATACACACGAAGAACACCAGCTGATTCAACAGGCGAAAGAGGGAGACGATGAGGCATTTACAGCCCTATTCCACTATCATTATTCTTTTTTATATAAATACTTGTTGAAGCTTTCCCTTCACCCTGATCTCAGCGAGGAACTTGTTCAGGAAACCTTTCTAAAAGGGTACATTCATTTAAAGAGTTTCCAAGGCCGTTCCAAATTCTCCACGTGGCTGATCTCTATTGCATCGAGGCTCTACCTCGATCACCAGAAAAAGAGAAAGAGAGAATGGAAACGGAATCAGGCGGTTACAGAGGAAACAATACGCAAAATAAAGTGGGACATGTCGATGAAAGGATCTGAGTGGAGCGAAACGCTTGATCTCTTTTCTAAGCTTGACTCGAAGCTGCGCACGCCTGTTTTATTAAGGCACTATTACAGCTATACCTACGCCGAAATCGGGCTGATGCTGCAGATCAAGGAAGGCACGGTTAAGTCTAGGGTACATAAAGGGCTCCAGCAAATCAGGAAGGAGTGGACTGATGAATAAAGAAAAGCGATCTGTTCATTTAAAATCGGAATTACAGAAAATCGACCAATGCGCCAACCCGAACATACCGAGTCAAAAAGAGTTGCTTGATCAATTGTCACAAAAAAAAGCCGAACGAAGAAAAAACCTGCTGAAAGAAGTGATGTTATTTATGTTCTGTGCGCTGGGGATGGTAAGCGCGGCGATGCTGGGATTTCATCAAGTTCCCGCTGTTTTTGTTGTGCTTCAGGCCTGTGCGCTGGCTGTCCTGCCAATTTTGATTGCGGCTGAGAAAAAACGATACCTCGGCGAACGTGAGGTGAAGCGCTGATGTCCCAAACAGAAATGATCGTAGCGGTGGCTGCTTGTCTCATCCTATTGGCACAGGGAACCTTTTTATTCATTGATGCCAAAAAACGGGATCGTTTGGCATGGGTATGGGGAATTGTCGGGCTGATTCAAGCGCCGATGCCTCTGATTTGCTATTACTTTTTTGTGATTAAGCCGGACCGGGAGAAAAGGGGGATCAAGCAATGAATATTTCTTGGGAAATGATTTTGCCGCTGGTTGTATTGCAGCTTGTGCTGGCGGTATTCGCCCTTATCAGCTGTATAAAGGAAGAGCAGACAAACGGGCCAAAGTGGATGTGGGCAGCAGTTATTGTATGTATCAATATTATCGGGCCGATTCTATTTTTTACCGTCGGCAGAAAGCAAAGGTGAGCAGGCATGCTGTCTATTGAGTCATTATGCAAATCGTACCGGCATCATCAAGCTGTAAAGAAAATCAGTTTTCACGTGAATGAAAACGAGTGTGTCGCACTATTAGGCCCTAATGGAGCTGGTAAGACCACAACGCTGCAAATGCTGGCCGGGCTGCTTTCGCCAACTTCTGGAACGATCAAGCTGTTAGGGGAGAAAAAGCCGGACAGGCGTTTGATTGGGTACCTCCCGCAGTATCCTGCTTTTTATTCGTGGATGACTGCAAACGAGTTTTTAACCTTTGCCGGGAGACTGTCGGGTCTTTCGAAGAAAAAATGCCAAGAGGAAATCGGCGAGATGCTACAATTTGTCGGCTTGCAGGAATCCGCGCACAAAAGAATCGGCGGCTATTCAGGCGGCATGAAACAAAGACTCGGGCTGGCACAAGCGCTGCTCCATAAACCGAAGCTGCTGATATTGGATGAACCGGTGTCTGCTCTTGATCCATCAGGACGGTTCGAGGTGCTGGACATGATGCGGGAGCTAAAGAAGCATATGGCTATCCTTTTTTCTACACACGTTTTGCATGATGCGGAGCAGGTGTGTGATCAGGTGGTGATCATGAAAAACGGGGAGATTTCATGGAAAGGCGAATTACAGCAGCTTAAGAAACAGCATCAAACGAACGTTTTCACCCTTACAGTGAATGAGAAGCTGAAGGGCTGGCTAGAAGAGAAGCCTTACGTCTCAGCTATTGTCTATATCAATCCGTCTCAAGCTGTTTTCGAGCTGTCAGATATACAGGCTGGCCGGACTTTGCTGAGTGATTGTATCCGAACGGGATTGACCGTCACCCATTTTGAACAGAAAACGGAGTCGCTTGAAGACGTTTATCTAAAGGTGGTGCACGCATGAAGGTGATGATAACGCTATTGCAGAAAGAGTGGCTCGATGGGTGGAAAAGCGGCAAGCTGATCTGGCTGCCGATCGCGATGATGATTGTGGGGTTGACACAGCCGCTGACCATTTATTATATGCCGGAAATCATTGAACACGGAGGAAACCTTCCTGACGGCATGAAAATCAGTTTTACGATGCCTTCCGGGTCTGAAGTGATGGTCAGTACGCTTTCTCAATTCAACACGCTTGGCATGGCTCTAATCGTCTTCAGTGTCATGGGCTGCGTGGCGAATGAAAGAAATCAAGGCGTAACGTCTCTGATCATGTCGCGACCTGTGACGGCAGTCCATTATATCGTGAGCAAATGGCTTACCCAAAGCGTGATCGGCATTGCGTCGTTTGCAGCTGGATATGGTCTTGCTTATTATTACATCCAGCTGCTGTTTGAGGACACATCCTTCAGCCGTTTTGCCGGCAGCCTTGCCCTCTACGCTCTTTGGATCATGTTTATTGTGACTGCAGGCCTTGCCGGAAGCACGATGTTTCGGTCTCTCGGAGCAGCCGCGGCTGCCGGGATCGGACTGACAGCTGCAGTTTCCTTTGTTGTTTCGCTATTTCCTGATGGAGCGAAATGGCTTCCGGCCACGCTTTGCAAGCAGGCTGAGCACATCATTCTTCATGGAGAGCGGGCGAATTTTTTCGGGTGGTCGCTCACATTTTCCATTTTGTGCATCGTGCTTCTGGCCATGTTTTCAGTGTGGCGTTTCCGGCGGTATGAAAGCTATTAATTGATCATATTTCGTTTTTGCACAAGCATTACTAGAAGGGCGGCAAATGCCAGCGACCCGGCTCCATAAAAAACCTCTGCCAGCCCGAAAAGCTGTGCGATTTTTCCGGCAAGAAGGGGCCCGAGGAAGATGCCCAGCGCATAAAATGATTGATAAAATCCCATGGCCGACATTTTTAAACGGGCCGAGCTGATATCAACGACCCGGCTGAGCAGCAGAGGAAACACGAAACCGAGCGCCAGCCCGATGCAGGCGTGTGTGATGCAAACTGTGAACAATGTAGCTGAAAAAGGAACGAATAGCAAACAGGCTCCGGTGACAGCAAAACTGGTGAGCATCACGGAATAAGCGATTCGGCTTGTCATGCGCAGAAATACAAAGCTTAATGTGGCGGCTGCGTGAGGGAGGAAAAAGGCGCTCATCACCAAAAGCAGCTCCGCGTCGCCCATTCCGAGCTGATGAATGTAAAGCGGCGTAAAGCCAAACACTGTCATAAATAACACCGCATGGGCCGTCATAGACAGGATGGTGAAAAGCCTCAGCTTCGGCAGCCGCAAAGTGTCTTTGATATATTGCGGCACACGGATTGTGTCACGGTTCGCGGGCAGAGCCGACGGGTCTTTAATAAAACAGCAGATCACCAGACCGGCGACAGATGCTGCGAGCGCCATCCAAAACGGAACCTGCCTGCCTAAGCGGGCAGCCGCAAGCCCGCAGAATACAATGCTGACAAACTGAGGCATGACGGTGAAAAACTGCATGATGCCCATTGCTTTTCGTGCGTTGTCATTGTTGAAATAATTCGCGTATAAAATGGTCGCCATCACCCACATAGAGGCGGTTATCCCGGCAAACAGCCGTGCAGCCAGCACGAAGAAGAAAGAATCAAACAGCAGAAAAAGCAGGCTGCTGAGGACAGAAAACCCAAAACCGGCAATTAACAATTGTTTGCGCAGAGAAAACAGGATGTCTGACAGAAGGCCGAGCGGAAATCGAAGAAGGATTTGCGTCACCCCGTAGCCTCCGAGAATGATGCCGATGGCACCGTATGAAAAGTGCAGGTCCTCCAAATACAGGCTGAAAACAGGTACGTAAATATAGCCTGAAAACCAAAAACAAAATACCATGCATAAAAAAACGGCGTGGTCTAAAGCGCCGATTGTTTTTTTCTGAGACATCATGTCCTGCTGTAATTCCATCTTTCCTCTCCACCCTTTTCTTCCAGTACAACACAAATGCTGAAGGCGTTTCAATACAAAAATAAAAAACAGGACTGCAAATAAGTCCTGTTCATAACTTCTTCCCGCTATTTATGCTATCTTGTGGAACTGCTGCTTGTTTAGGCTGATACTCTGACGTATAAATGGCAAGAAGGATTAATATTGCACCAAGCCATTCAAAACCCTTTATCATTTCGTTTAATAACATAAACGCGAATAGAGTGGCAAAAATAGGTTCTGTTAATTCATAAAATTGAACTTGATTCGCTTTAAGGTAATTTAATGCTTTTGTTGTGCAGTAGAAACCTCCAATTGTCGGCAAAAGCGCAAGTGCTATGAGCGATGGATACGCATGAGCCTGAGGCAACACAAATCCTTCTGCAACAAACGGGAAAAAAAGATAGATGCTTCCGAAAAGTGTAAAATACCATACTAAAGCAAGCCCACTCTTTAAAGCGAACTTTTTAGTGGCTACTAAAAACAAGCCATAGCCCATACCAGCAATGATTGCCAACAAGGTACCGATTGAAAAATGAAAATTCATTGTTCCTTCGCCCATATGCATGAAAAGCAACCCGGCAATTAGTAAAATTAATCCAACCATTTGGAACATATTTTTTTTCTCACGCAGGAAGACTGCCCCGCAAAGAAATGTAGTAAGCGCTGAGGTTCCCAATAATATAAAGACGACGATCGAAACTTGATCATATTGATAAGCAGCTGTTTCAAAATAATAGAGAATAAATATGCCTAAGAAAGAGCAAATAATTAATTGTTTACTCCTACCCCTGAGTTCTCTTATTTCTTTTTGTATTCCTTTATGAAACAAAGCTGCAATTGAAATGAATAGAAAAGCAAATAAACATTTATAAAATGAGATGGCGGCGGAAGTTAGATTTGACATGAATAGATTTTTGCTGATGATTCCAACACTGCCGTTCAGTAAAGCTGCTAAAAGAGCCAAAATCGCTCCTATTACATAATGATTTTTCATCCTGCCACCTTTCCTGAAATCGGTAGTTTTTGATTCTTAATAAGATCTTTTATTAACGGCGGATTTGAATTGGAAGAGAAAAACACTCCGCCCATATAGCTGTTTAATGTTTTATAATTTTTTTCATCATGATGAGATGGGCTTTTTTTATGTTCCAATAGGGAATGCTGGCTTGAAGGTGATGGGTTAAATGATAGGCTTCTCCATGAATGCTTAAAAAAAAGGCTTCCAGCCAATGGCTATAACGATTGCGGGTCATTTTTAAACTTTCATTATTTCGATAAACTAACGGATAATGCTCGGCCAATTCAATAAACCAACCAATTGCCATAAATGAAGTAAAGAAGGGAACCACCCAGAATAATAGAAAATAATGAAACACGCCAAAATAAATGATAACTGCTAAAATGATAAGCCAGTAAACAGACATATAAAAATATTGTCTAGGGTGTTTTTTAAATTGAAGCATTCTATTTTTAAATACATAATAAGAATAACTTATAATATTTAATAAAAATAGGGGCTTAAGTATATATTTGTATAAAAAATGCTTATGGCTATTTAACTTGTATAAACCTATATCGAGATGGTATTGATAGTCGGGGTCCTTATCGGGATTGCCTAAATGGGTGTGATGGCCCTTGACGTGTGAATCTTTATAAATATTGAATTCTTGTCCAATTAAATAACCGGAGAGATATGTACCTAAGAAATAATTAAGTTTTTTGTTTTTTGCTAAGCATAGATGTGATGCATCATGAAGAATTGTGGCTAGTGCTCTTTGCCTCGACCCAATTAACAAAACTGATAAAGGGTAGAATAAATAATTAAGCTGGCATAAATAGATGGCAACAGCAATAACTAGAAAATTAAACAATACCTACCAGCCCGCGATAATTATTTGATTTGTACAAGGGCCTTAATTCAGTTGTGATTTCTTTTGAGAAACGGTAATGAAGATAATCCACGTCTGCACTCCTTTTTTGAGAATATTTACATGAACATATTAATCGCATTTTTGTTAAAATTCAACATTATATTCAAAAAGTATACAAAAATTATACAAAAAGAGCTGCCTGATCGGCAGCCTTTTTGTATATTAATACGGATCAGACGGATGGCTCTCCTGTTCAGCCTGCATGGCAGCCTGCTCAGTCTCTGTTGTGCCGATCGGTCCGTTACTATTGTTTTCTGAGACTTTTTTCAGCCCTTCCGCTACACGTTTTCCATAGTCGGGATCAGCTTTTGTAAAATTTTCAATCATCTGATCCTGAATTTCTTTTCGGCATGTGGAAAGGGTATTGACCAGATTTGTGATCAATTCGTTCCGTTCAAATTCAGTAAATCTCCGGTACGTTTCTCCGGCCTGTCCGAAGTTGTTCGGTCTGTCGATCGCTTCACGCTTTACATCACCTTCAACATGCGGCGTATGATCTTTTCCATCCTGCTTCGCTTCCTTTAGCCCGCCCATAATCGATGGTTCATAGTTGACGTGCGGGTTTTGGCCTTCTGCTCTATCGACCCGATATTGCATTTGCCCGCCTTCCTGATTGGTGGCAACATGTTTTTTCGGCGAGTTGATCGGAAGCTGCAGGTAATTTGCTCCTACACGGTAGCGCTGCGTATCTGAGTACGAAAACGTCCGCCCCTGAAGCAGCTTGTCATCTGAAAAATCAAGTCCGTCAACAAGCACTCCCGTTCCGAATGAAGCTTGTTCCACTTCCGCATGGTAGTTTTCCGGGTTTTTGTTTAGTACCAATTTGCCGATCGGCTTCCATGGGAAATCGTCTTTATACCAAAGCTTTGTCGGATCAAGCGGATCAAAGTCCAGTTCAGGATGCTCATCATCGCTCATGATTTGGGCATACACTTCCCATTCTGGATAATCGCCATTTTCAATCGCTTCATACAAATCCTGTGTGGCATGGTTAAAGTTTTTCCCTTGAATCTCTTCCGCTTCCTTTTGTGTCAGGTTGCGGATGCCCTGCTTCGGTTCGAAATGGTATTTCACGAGTACGGCCTTGCCTTCCTCATTCACCCATTTATAGGCGTGTACGCCCGAACCCTGCATTTGCCGGTAGTTGGCTGGTATGCCCCAAGGCGAAAACAAGAATGTGATCATATGTGTCGCTTCAGGAGATTGAGAAATGAAGTCGAAAATACGTTCACCATCTTGGATGTTGGTCACTGGATCAGGCTGAAATGCGTGCACAAGATCCGGAAATTTCAGTGGGTCGCGGATAAAAAAGATTTTCAGGTTGTTCCCGACCAAATCCCAGTTGCCGTCTTCAGTATAAAGCTTAACGGCAAAA
This sequence comes from Bacillus sp. C28GYM-DRY-1, assembly GCF_030519405.1. NCBI lineage: Bacteria > Bacillati > Bacillota > Bacilli > Caryophanales > Bacillaceae > Bacillus > Bacillus sp. C28GYM-DRY-1. The sequence goes on along the minus strand of NZ_JAUMKF010000015.1, from coordinate 27,370 downwards.
CCGCGCGGGTCTCTCAATGTTTCAGGTGAATGTTTTCCATGATTCACCGTAGAAAAACGGACAAATGCCGGTGTTTTCTTGCCTTTTTCCTGAAAGAGCTTGGCCCGAGTGTATTTTGAAATCGGTTCGTCTCCAAAGCTTCCATACGCTTCAAAATACCCGTGTGCCCCCGCTCCTCTGGCATGAACAACCCGCTCCGGGATGCGTTCACGGTCAAAGTGGCTGATTTTTTCGAGAAAATCGTAGTTCTCAAGTGTTGTAGGCCCTCTGTTCCCGACCGTTCTCACATTTTGGTTGTCAGTGACAGGGTGCCCCTGTCTATTCGTTAAGGTATCCTCTGACTCGTTTTCCCCGGATGTCTTATGAGAAAGCGCATCCTCACCGCGATGGGCATTGGTTCCGTGCTGTTTGTTTTGATGATCATCTTTCATTGGTTGACCCTCCTTTTTTGAACGGTAATAATATTCCCTTAATGGAAAGATTTTAATACAGTTTTTTTTCATCGGGGTCGGGAATGGTACAATGTACAAAAATCGGTAAAAGGAGAGGTCGATTTGTGACGAGAGAAAAAAATCCGCTGCCCATCACGTTTTACCAAAGAACCGCTCTTGAGCTTGCCCCGGCGCTTCTTGGCTGCCTTCTCGTAAAAGAGACAGATGAAGGCACAGTGTCAGGCTATATTGTGGAAACAGAAGCCTATATGGGTGCCGGAGACAGAGCGGCCCACAGCTTTAATAACCGCCGGACGAAGCGGACTGAGATAATGTTTGCAGAAGCTGGGAGGGTGTATACATACGTGATGCACACCCATACATTGCTGAATGTCGTTGCCGCAGAAAAAGATGTCCCGCAAGCGGTATTAATCAGGGCGATTGAGCCTCATGAAGGCCAGCTGTTAATGGAAGAGAGACGGCCGGACCGGCATCCGAGGGAATGGACAAACGGGCCAGGAAAACTGACGAAAGCGCTTGGTGTCACGATGAATGACTACGGTCGCTGGATCACGGAACAGCCGCTTTACATCGAAAGCGGGTATACACCGGAAGACATTTCAACCGGCCCGCGTATCGGCATCGACAACAGCGGAGAGGCGCGCGATTATCCTTGGCGTTTCTGGGTTACGGGAAACAGGTACGTATCACGGTAGAATGTTTAAGCACAAGGCAATCAGGGGAATGGTTGAGAAAAAAGAAGGGAGAATCGGAGCTTTGAAAAAGATGATCAAAACCGTTATCAAATGGGCGCCGGTCATTTACCCAGTTGTTCGAAAAATCATGAAGGATCGGAAGGCGTCTAAACGAAAGAATATGTCCGCATCCCGAGCAGCCGGCTGACCCCGGTTGTTTTTTATGGGTCAGTTTTCCCTCTAGTCTTCCCGATGTTCATTGACTTGCCATTCTCCCCATTATAGAATTTATATACATTTCGCATTCCTTCATCATCCTTTCTGCCTATTCACTTTATCCCTGCATCTACTTGATAGGAGGTTTTTCTCATGCTTCATGGGCGACTTCGTGATATTCTGCGCTTGCTGATGGCGGCTGAAACCCCGGTGACAAGCTCGTATTTTGCCGCGCATTTAAATGTGACGACGCGGACGGTCCGCAATGATATAAAGGAACTGCAAAGTGTGCTAAGCGGCTATGGCGCCTATGTCCAATCGGTAAGGGGCTCAGGTTACAAACTCCGCATTCATGACGAGCAGACATTCAGAACGCTGCTGCAAGATGTGTTTCAGCAAAAAAAGAGCCTGCCGGTATTGCCGGAGGAGAGAATGGCTTATCTCATGAAACGGCTGCTGCTGGCAGAGCATTACCTCAAACTCGATGAACTGGCTGAAGAACTATTTATCTCAAAGTCTACACTCCAAATGGATTTAAAAGAAGTAAAGAAACGGCTGCTGCCTTACCGCATCGTCATGGAAACACGCCCAAATTACGGCTTCAAGCTGCGCGGGGACGAGGTGCAGATGAGGTACTGTATGGCGGAGTACATTGTCGATGAAAGAGAAACGGAGATTGATGTTCTGAATGAAAAGGCTGATATTTTGCCAAATGAAGAAATTGAGATCATCCGTTCCGCCATCCTGAAAAAAATAAAAAACGACCGCATTCCTCTGTCCAACTTAGGGCTGAATAACCTCATTATCCATATCGCCATCGCCTGTAAACGGATCAGAACGGAAAACTATGTATCTCTTTTCCCGGAAGATATGGATCATATCCTGCATCAAAAAGAATATCAGGTTGCCGAAGCCATCGTAAAAGAGCTGGAATCAGTGCTTGCTGTTATATTTCCGAAAGACGAGACGGCCTATATCGCCATGCATCTCCTCGGCGCAAAACGAATGACACAACCACACTGCGGGGAGGACGCATTTTCAATAGACGAGGAAACCGATCAGCTGACATTTGCGATGATTGAAACCGTTGATCGTGAACTGAAGCTCGGCATCCTGCATGACAAAGAGCTGAAAATCGGCTTGGCCCTGCATGTGAAGCCGGCGATCAGCCGCAACCGATACGGCATGAACCTTCGAAATCCGATGCTGGCAGCGATCAAGGAACATTATCCTCTTGCTTTTGAAGCCGGGATCATTGCGGGGATGGTCATAAAGGAACAAACGGACATCGACATTCATGAAAATGAAATTGGGTACCTGGCTCTTCACTTTGGCGCCGCGATTGAACGAAAAAAAACAGAAAGTCCGCCAAAACGCTGTATCATTGTGTGCGCATCGGGTGCAGGAAGCGCCCAGCTACTGCGTGAAAAACTCCGCTCCCATTTCGGCAAGCGGCTCGATATTCTTAGTACTGCCGAGTATTACAGTCTTGACCAGATGTCCTATGAATCCATTGATTTTGTCATCAGCACCATCCCGATTAAAAAAGAGCTCCCTGTACCAGTGCTGAAGGTCAATACACTCTTAGGCGGAACTGACTTTGCAAAAATCGAATCCATTCTGAGTAATGAAAAAGAAAAAGCGGCCCGTTATCTTAAAAAAGAACTCGTTTTTTTCCAGAAGGATCTGCGCTCAAAAGAAGAAGTGATTCAATTTTTAGGGCAAAAAGCGGTCGAATGCGGCTATGCCGATGAAGAAATCATAGATTCCATTTTTGAAAGAGAAGATATGTCGCCAACATGCTTTGGTAATCTTGTTGCCATCCCGCACCCGCTCGTTCCGCAGACAAAAACTACGTTTTGGGCCGTTAGTACGCTCAAAAAACCGATAGATTGGGAGAATCAGCGTGTTCAATTTGTCTGTTTGCTTTGTGTCGAAAAGGAGAACAAAGCGGATTTGCAAAGCATGTATAAACTGCTTGGCAGTATTTTGGATGACCCGGCAGCAGTGAACCAGCTGATCAAATGCCGTTCGTATCAAGAACTATCTGATGTGTTTGACCAAAAATACTGAGCTGACAGCCTGTATACACCTTTTTTCCGTTTCCTGCGGAAAAACCTTGAGTGTTTATGAAAGCGATTTCATAATATGATGATATCAATAGCAGGACATGACAAAATTGATCAAACTCTAGGGGGTCTTTTACATGAATATCTTACTCGTTTGTGCAGCAGGAATGTCTACTAGCTTATTGGTGAGCAAGATGGAAAAAAGTGCGCAGGAACAAGGAAAAGACTATACCATTTGGGCAGTTTCAGGCGATTCTGTACAAAATCATATTGATAAAGCGGATGTATTGCTTCTCGGCCCGCAAGTCCGCTATATGCTTCCTCAGCTAAAAAAATTAGGAGAGTCAAAGGGGGTTCCGGTCGATGTCATTAATACCGTCCATTATGGCACGTGCAACGGGGCGGAAGTGCTGAAATCAGCCGAACAGCTTGGACATGTGTCATAGAGAGGGGCGGGCTATGTGAATAAAGTCAATCAGATCTTAGAAGAAAAGGTCATGCCTATAGCGGGAAGAATTGCGGGACAGCGCCATTTGCAGGCGCTGCGTGACGGTATCATCCTCACAATGCCGCTGATTATCATCGGTTCTTTTTTTCTCATCATCGGCAACCTCCCGATCCCGGGATACGCTGAGTTTATGGCAAAAACGTTTGGCAGCTCTTGGTCTGAAAAACTGGCCTACCCAGTTGACGCCACCTTTGAAATTATGGGTCTTGTCGCCGCGTTCGGCATCGCCTACCGGCTCGCCGAGAAATATGGCGTTGATGCCTTGTCGGCCGGAGCCATTTCCCTAGCGGCATTTTTGCTAGCGACACCGTATCAAGTGCCATTTATGCCTGATGGTTCGACCAAAGAAATCATGGTCGGCGGCGGGATTCCGCTCTCGCTGATGGGAAGCAAAGGCCTGTTTGTCGCCATGATTATCGCCATGCTGTCGACAGAGATTTACCGTCTCATTGTCCAGCGCCATTTGGTCTTCAAAATGCCGGATGGCGTTCCGCCGGCAGTCAGCAAGTCATTTGTCGCGTTAATCCCCGGCTTTGCCGTCATCTTTCTGATTTGGGCAGCCCGGCTGATTGTTGAAGCGACACCGTTTGAAAGCCTTCATAATATTGTAAGCGTTTTACTCGGAACCCCGCTTTCCATTCTGGGAGGAAGCCTCGGGGGAAGCCTTGTCGCAGAAGCTGTGAAAATGCTTTTATGGGCCTGCGGTCTTCACGGCGCTAACATTGTCGGCGGCGTCATGGCACCGATTTGGTATGGTGCCATGGATGCCAACCGGATCGCCTTCCAAGCTGGTGAGGCACTGCCAAACATTTTCACCCAGCAATTTTTCGAAATCTGGATCAATATCGGCGGAAGCGGCGCAACTTTGGCACTGGTTGTCACGATGTTCCTGCGCGCCCGAAGCAAACAAATGAAGCAGCTCGGAAAGCTTGCGATCGGCCCGGCCATCTTCAATATTAACGAACCGATTATTTTCGGAATGCCAATCGTCATGAACCCGATGCTTTTACTTCCGTTTATCATCACACCGCTTATCACACTGACACTCACTTATATCGGAATGAGCACCGGACTTGTCGCCAAACCGGCGGGGATCGCAGTGCCGTGGACCATGCCGCCAATCTTTTCAGGCTATTTGGCGACAGGGGGGAAAGTTTCAGGCGCGGTCATGCAAGCCATTAATATCGCCGTATCCTTTGTTGTCTACTATCCGTTCTTCAGAATGTGGGATAAACAGAAGCTGAAAGAAGAAACCGATTTGGAGCTGGTCCAAACGCCTGCAGCATCAGAGGGCAAAGAAGCTGCTCTGTAGAGAAAGGAAGTGTATCGCGTGAATGTAAAAATGGAGCAAATCATATTTCAGATTATCCTTCACGGAGGAAACGGAAGGAGCTCCGCAATGGAGGCCATTGCCGCTGCCAAAAGCGGTGACCCAGAAGAAGCGCGGAAAAAGCTTCAAGACGCGGCAGAAGAATTATCAAAAGCCCATCATTATCAGACAGAGCTGATTCAAAATGAAGCGGGCGGAGAAAAAACCGAAATGACGCTTCTGATGGTGCATGCACAGGATCATTTAATGAATGCAATGACAGTGAAGGATCTGGCGGCGGAGATCATTGAGTTATATGGAAAAACCACCGAGCAAAGGGGAGCAAGCATATGACAAAAGGATTGAAGATTGTAACGATTGGCGGAGGTTCAAGCTATACGCCTGAGCTCGTAGAAGGATTGATTAAACGGTATGATGAGCTTCCTGTTCGTGAATTATGGCTCGTTGATATTCCTGAAGGCGAGGAAAAATTGAACATTGTCGGCACGCTTGCCAAGCGGATGGTTGAAAAAGCCGGTGTCCCGATCGACATTCACCTCACTTTGGACAGGAGGGAGGCGCTGAAAGATGCAGACTTTGTGACGACTCAATTCCGGGTCGGACTGTTGCAGGCGAGAGCCAAGGATGAGCGCATTCCATTAAAATACGGTGTCATCGGCCAGGAAACGAACGGCCCGGGAGGCCTGTTTAAAGGATTACGCACAATTCCGGTCATCCTTGAAATCGCAAAGGACATAGAAGAGCTCTGCCCGAACGCTTGGCTCGTTAACTTCACAAACCCTGCCGGCATGGTGACGGAAGCTTTGCTTCGCTACTCCAACCTGAAGAAAGTCGTCGGTCTCTGTAACGTTCCAATCGGCATCAAAATGGGCGTAGCCAAAGCGCTTGACGTAGATGTGAACCGCGTAGAAGTCCAATTCGCCGGACTGAATCATATGGTGTTCGGGCTGGATGTTTTCCTGGACGGCGTCAGTGTGAAGGATCAAGTCATCGAAGCGATGGGTGACCCGAAAAACGCGATGACAATGAAAAACATCTCAGGCGCAGAATGGGAGCCGGAGTTTTTAAAAGCGCTCGGCATCATCCCTTGTGGCTACCATCGTTACTATTTCAAAACAAAAGAGATGCTGGAGCACGAACTGGAAGCATCACAAACGGAAGGCACCCGCGCTGAAGTTGTGCAGAAGGTTGAAAAAGAACTCTTCGAACTTTACAAAGATCCGAACCTCGCGATCAAACCGCCGCAGCTGGAAAAACGGGGCGGTGCTTACTACAGCGATGCAGCGTGTAATTTAATCAGCTCCATTTACAATGATAAACACGACATTCAGCCGGTGAACACAATTAATAATGGGACAATAGCCAGCATCCCAGACGATTCCGCAGTTGAAGTGAACTGTGTCATGACGAAAAACGGACCTATGCCAATTGCTGTCGGCGACTTGCCGGTGTCTGTCCGGGGCCTCGTCCAGCAAATCAAATCCTTTGAACGTGTCGCGGCAGAAGCAGCGGTCACAGGCGACTATCAAACAGCGCTCCTCGCCATGACGATTAACCCGCTCGTTCCGTCCGACACTGTGGCTAAGCAGATTTTAGACGAAATGCTAGAGGCACACAAAGCACATCTGCCGCAGTTTTTTAACAAAATTGAAGCGTAAACAAGCCGGCCCTCAGTGGCCGGCTTGTTTCTTACTTGCTTTCAGTCAGCGCTGCAACCTTGGTCGTCCATCCGAATTCATCTGCGACGGCGCCTTTTTGAATGCCTGTAATCGTGTCATATAGTTTTTTGGCGATTTCACCTGTTTCACCGTTGTTGATCGAAAGTGTTTCATCCTGCCAGATCAGTTCGCCGACTGGGGAGATAACAGCTGCTGTACCAGTTCCGAAGGCTTCTTCAAGGATGCCGTCTTTATGGGCTTGGATGACCTCATCGATCGCAATTTTCCGTTCTGAAACTTGAAGGCCCCAATGCTTAAGCAAGGCGATAACTGAATTGCGCGTAATGCCTTCCAGAATGCTTCCGTTTAGCATCGGCGTTACGATTTCACCGTTGATTTTGAAGAAGATGTTCATGCTTCCGACTTCTTCGATGTATTTCTTCTCAATGCCGTCCAGCCAGAGAACTTGAGAAAATCCTTTCTCTTCAGCTACTTGCTGCGCTTTTAAGCTTGAAGCATAGTTCCCCGCGGTTTTGGCATTTCCTGTTCCGCCTTTTACCGCACGGACAAATTCTCTTTCAACAGCGATTTTGACCGGCTTGATGCCTTCTTTGTAATAAGAGCCGACCGGTGAAAGAATGATAATTAGCTTATACGTATGAGAGGCCGCGACACCGAGGAAAGGCTCGGTTGCAATGATGAATGGACGGATATAAAGGGACGTGCCCTCCGCATTCGGAATCCAGTCTTTATCGATTGCGACAAGCTGTTTTAAGCCTTCCAGAACCTGTTCTTCATCAATTTGCGGAATGCAGAGGCGGTCGTTAGATTGATTCAGGCGCTCCATATTTTTTTCAGGTCTGAAAAGCAGGACATGGTCATCCTCTGACACGTAGGCCTTCAACCCTTCAAACACGGTTTGGCCGTAGTGATATACCATTGCGGCCGGATCCATTGATATGGGTTGATAAGGAATGATTCTTGGATCGTACCATCCTTTATCCGCCGCATAGTCCATTACAAACATGTGGTCTGTAAACACTCTTCCGAACGAAAGCTGATTTGGATCTGGTTTCGGTTTTTTTGTTGATGTCAATTCAACGCGAATTGTTTGTTTAGTCATGGTCAATCTCCCTGCTGTTAAATTGTTTATATTATCAAACTTATTTGAAAATAATTTATATTCTATTGTATACCTTCAACAAATATTCGCAATAGGTTTACTCAAATTTGTAAGAGATTCATAAGAAAAAAGCAGGAGAAATTAATTCTCCTGCGTGTTCATTTGTTCGAACACCCTGTCATAATCGGCCCGAGTGGCATTTCGAAGACCTTCAACACGTTCATTTGTAATCTCTAGTTTGCCTTCCTTCAGGCCGTCCAAGAAATACTGCACATATTCTTCAGCTGAAATGCCGCGGTATGTCAGACCTTGTTTATCGCGTGATTTTTGGTTTAAGCCCGTATCAACCATAGGCGGTGCCATTTCAATCACTTCCACGCTCGTGTCGCGGAGCTGGTGTCTCAGTGTAAGCGAGAACGAGTGAAGCGCCGCTTTCGTTGCGCAGTACACCGGATAAACAGCTAACGGGTTAAACGCTAGTCCCGACGTGACCTGAACGATTGCCGCCTCGGGCTGCTTCATCAAATGAGGTGTGAAAAGGGCTGATAAATGGACAGGCGCTTGGAAATTAAGCTCAATTTCATCTCCGTCCACAAACAGCTCTTCCGTCCCTTTTTTGAAGTCAATTTCCTTTTGAATGCCGGCGTTGTTAATGAGAACATTCAGGTTCGGAAATTCCTTTAAAGCCCATTCATACAATGCTTCCCGCTGCGAACGGTCTGAAACATCACATTGCTTTGTATGGGTGTTTGGGAGCTGCTGCTTCGCTTCTGAAAGCCTCGCCTCGCTGCGTCCGCAAATAATGACTTCATTGCCCAGTTCCAGCAGGCGCTTGGCCAGTTCAAGCCCGATGCCGGCAGAACCCCCTGTGATTAAAACCGTATTGCCTGTCATCTTCATTGATATACCACCTCTAACTAGTTGGCTGTGCTTCCCTTACTATTTCAAATCTTAGCAGGAAATATACAGCCGCGTCCTATGAGATGCTCAGGATGATGAGACTTTTCCGGTTTTATAAAATTCGTCAATAGCTTTATCGACATACACCCAGCCTTTCCAGCCGATGTGAATGGTGTCTTTCATGAAATACGGATCGTATTCATGCTCTGAGAAATCAGCAACCTGGAAGTCCTTCGCTCTGATCTGTTTATTCACCTTTTGGTAATAATCAGTACGTCCTTTTTTCGGGAAGCCAGTGTAGTCGTACCACTTTCCGTTAACAGGGATGGTGACAAACATAGGCTCTGCACCCGCATCCTTCAGGATATCAAGCATCATTTCAAAATCGCCGTATTCCGGTGACACTGCATACGATCTTCCTTTGTTTTTCCCTTTCAGCTTGGGCAACTTCGGCTTTAGCTTTTTATAAACAGGATTGTCAATGTAAAAATCGTTAGACCCAGAGTGGCTTTTGCCTGATTGATCTGCGAGCTTATTCAATTCAGACCATGACTTATCCTTTACAGACTGAGAGATATAACGCTTTGGCCTGAATGATTCCGTCGTTGAATAATACAGGTCTTTCTTTTCGAGCATGCTGTAATATACTTTTGCGGCCGGCTTCAGCGCGTTCACTTTCCACGTCTGGCCGTTTACCATTGCTTTGTACAGCTCAGAAAGAATGGCATCGTTTTGCACGGCTTTAAAGCGCAGCATGCGTTTCATCATTTTCTTTTTCACGTCAGGGTTGATCTGTTCGTTAAATGCCAAATCAAGCCCTTGCAGCGCAGAATAGTTCGGCGCGAAATGCTGCTCATCAGACCCGCGCTTAATAAACCATTGCGGAGACACGATGAATACGATTTTTTTGCCCTTCAGCTGATCCATATGGGCAGCGAAGTTTAAGGAATGAATCAATGACTGAGATCCGCCTTTGCCGACAAGGTATGGCGTGAACCCCTGATTGTTTACTTCAAAATAATTAGATGGGTGGAACTCGTCCAGCCTGGAAAGCTCAGAAGACCCGTAAATCGGAAGATATGACGGATCTTTGAGCATTTGATTTTGTAAATATAGCCCTTGAAACATACTCGGATTCAAGGCGGTTGCTGACTCTTTCACCCGCTTATCTGTGATGAAGCCTGTCAGCCATGAAGATGGAATGGCGATGGCGCCTGCGAATAGAATAAACGCCAAAATAATTGGACCGAAAAAACGCTTTTTCATTATTTCAACTCAGACAGCTGATTTACAATGTTGTTAGGCGTATTCCAAACATCCCGATCAAACTCAGTGATCGGCACTAAAATATCAAAACGGTTTTCAATCGCAAGCAGCAATTCTACTGTTCCAAAAGAATCAAGCAAACCTTCTTCAAAAATTTCAATATCAGGATTTTCCTTTACGATGTCATTCTGGCAAACCTCTGCTAAAACGTTTAATACCTCTTGTTTAAATTCCATAGCTTTCTAATCTCCTTTAATGGTGGTGATGAAATGGTTTTCCTGAGAAAATATAAAATCCTAAGCAAACGAAGTGGAACGTGATCACAACCGCAAGAATGGTTGTCCAGCGGTTGGACGGAAGCCATTTGTATTTCTTATTCCACTTCTCGAAAAAGTTGTAGCACGTCATCAGCACGGCGTGATAGAGGCCGTAGATGATATATTGCGGCGCAAGCCCGTGCCAAACCCCCATCAGCATAAACAGCAGGAAATACCCGAGGTTTGAAACGGCCATACGGTTTTTGATCCACTTTTTCTTTGTCATCCAAAATACGAATCTCATGAACACATAATCTCTGAACCAGAATGACAGAGACATATGCCAGCGATTCCAGAAATCTTTAATGTTTTTACTGATAAACGGTTTATTAAAGTTTTCCGGTGATTTAATGCCCATTATATAGCTGACCCCGACGGCAAACATCGTGTAGCCGGCGAAATCAAAGAATAAATACATGCTGTAGCCGTACATGTACAGCAGGTTCCCAAGAATCTTATTGTGCGTAATTGCTGGAAGATTCATGATGAAGTAGGTGTTGATTGCGTAGCCGATAATAAATTTGTACAGGAATCCGATAAAGATTTTATGAATCCCTGTATACAATAAGTCCGCGTATTCTTCTTTCGTCCAAGCCTTCTGTTCATCCTTGACGAACCGGCGGTATCTGTCAATCGGACCGGAGGAAATCGTCGGGAAAAACAGGATGAAATACAATAGGCGGTGCAGCGGCAGCTGTTCTTTTAGCAGGCCGTCTCTTGCTTCCATAATCAGCTGAACGCCTTTAAAGGTTAAATACGAAATCCCTAAAAAGCTGATCAGGTTATGTGGCGGATGATGCGGCTGCGGATGTGAAAGAAACGGCCATATTTTTGACAAAAATAAAGGCAGAATCGACGCGATAACAGCTCCGCAAAAGACAAAGCCGCTGTTCGCTTTCTGCCGGTACGCCAGATAACCGCTGATCAAAAGCACCTGCCATATCGTAAACAGACACAGTGCGATGACCCCGTGTAAATCGTGCGAAAAAATGATAGCCAATATAATGATAGATATGAACATGTTGTATGCTTGAAATCTTTTTCCGTTCAAGCCGAGAATGATCGTCGGCAGAAGAAGAATGCCAAGCAGTATAAAGAATAAAAACGAGCTGTAGGGCGTCATACAAGAACCTCTTCGCCGATGCGTTTCCGGTCAATTTTGCCGTTAGCCGTCATTTGAATGTGGTCCTGATAAATGAATTTTCTCGGGATCATATACGCCGGAAGGGAAGCGGCAAGCTCTTTTTTAATGGCGCTTGTCAGCTGGAATTCCTTCTGGAACTCATGCTCCTCAGGCACAATAGCAGCGATCAGGTATTCAACTGTTCCGTTTGGCTGATATGGGATCACGACAGCAGAGCGAACGTACTGAGATTGTCTGACATGGAACTCAATTTCCTCCAGCTCCATTCGGTAGCCGTGAAGTTTAATTTGGAAATCCAAACGCCCTTGGCAGAAAATCTGACCATCTTGGATATAGCCAGCATCGCCAGTCCGGTATGCCCACTGGCCCTCATAAGAGAAAAACGCTTTCTCCGTCAGCTCTGGCTCACCAAGGTAGCCTCGGCTTACGCTCGGCCCTGCAATGACGATTTCTCCTTTTTCTCCATCAGGAAGCGGCTGTCTCTGTTCATCCATAATGAAAATGTTCATATCAGGCTTAGCGAAGCCCACTGGAAGAGATTCGCTGCGGCTGATGACGTCATCCGTAATTTCAACAGATGTGACAGCCACTGTCGCTTCAGTCGGACCGTACGTATTAAAGATTCTTGCTTTCGGAAAACGCTCAAGCAGCGCTTTTGCAACAGAAACCGGAAGAACCTCTCCGCAAAACATAAATGTGTCCGCTTCAGGCATCAGGTCCTGTGAAAAACCCGGATCCATCAGGCACATCTGCACAAAGGAAGGAGTTGATGTCCAGACATTCAGCCCGGACTTTTTCAGCTCTTCGAATAAGATTTTCGGCTTATTCACCGCATCCTTTGTCACGCAGTGTAAAGTCCCGCCTGATTGAAGGCACGGATACAGATCCATGACAGATAAATCAAATGAAAACGGCGCTTGATTTAAAAATGTTTTTCCTCCGTTGACTGGAAAGTCTGCACAAATCCAGTCTGTGAAGCTTTGAAGATTCGCAGCGGAAATCTGCACGCCTTTTGGATTTCCTGTGCTTCCGGAAGTGTAAATGATATAAAACGTCTCGTGTTCCTTGACCCATTGATCTTGGCTGACAAAGCCGTCTGCGTTTTCCAGCAGTTCTTCTGCTGAAACCGTCTGAATCTGCTGGCTGACTTTGTCAATGGGATGTCCGGCTGTATGGATCAGCAATTCTGCTCCAGAGCTTTCGATAATTTTCGCAATCCGCTCGGACGGTATGGACAGATCAACCGGAATATAAGGCTGTCCCGCTTTAACGCTCCCTAAGAAGGAAACGATCATGTGCGGCTCCATATGGCCGTACACAAGGATAGGGGATTTCTTTTCTCCGGAAATGCGTTTTTGGATCGCGGCAGCCGCGCGGTCAGACTGCTCCCATAATTCCTGATACGTGAGCGACTGGCCTTGAGAGCGGAAGGCAACGGTTTGCGGATAAGATTCCGCATGTGTTTGAATAGCATGTAAAAGTTTCATCATTATTCTCTCTCCAATTAGAAATCGTTATAAATATATGAACCGGTATTCGCGGTGTGAAAACCATACATAAAAAACAAAACAAGCAGTATCATCAAATAAAATCCTGTATGACATGTCCACTTGATAGCGGGTTTTTCATACAGCTGTTTCATCAATTGCAGCATCTCAAAAATTCCCTTCCTGTTTTTTCGACAATCACATGAGTATTTGACGATTAGATGCTCAAAAGGTTTCAATATTTCCCTAATCTCCCTCAGATTAATATATCGGCGTTTTCGTTCGAAATGAATCTTTATCCCTGCAAGAGTTTGGGCTGATTTATAAAAGGAAAAGAGCAAGGGAGACAAAAGATCTTTCTTAACTTTTAAAAAGCATATTGCACTTAAAAAAATTTTTCTGTACCTGTTTGTTCAGGTAAAAGCAGAAACCTAATGAAATCGGGGCAGAAAGCGTATAATAGGAAAGAAAACGCCTTCTTGCGGTATCTTGTGAAATGAGGGAGAAGTCATTATGATAGATAAGGAAGCAAAAGGAGTTTTTATCAAACTGCCGGCTGAAAAAAGTAAGCCTTTTAATAGAAAGGAAGAGGAAGATGAACCAAACAAATAAGGGTGAGCGACAGACAGCGCCGGAAAAAGAAAGCATGGGGCAGATCCTTTGGCAGTTAACCCGTCCTCATACGTTAACCGCATCGTTTGTGCCTGTGCTGCTCGGAACGGTTTTGGCGATGTTTTATGTGAAGGTTGATCTGCTATTGTTTCTGGCTATGCTGTTTTCTTGTTTATGGATCCAGATCGCGACGAACTTATTTAATGAATACTACGATTTTAAACGCGGGCTAGATACAGCAGAATCTGTCGGAATCGGAGGTGCGATTGTACGCCACGGAATGAAGCCTAAGACGATTTTGCAACTAGCTCTCGCATCATACGGGATTGCCATTTTGCTCGGCGTCTATATTTGCGCAAGCAGCAGCTGGTGGCTCACTCTGATCGGCCTTGTCGGCATGGCGATCGGCTACCTGTATACAGGCGGGCCGCTGCCAATTGCGTACACGCCGTTCGGTGAGTTATTCTCAGGCATTTGCATGGGGTCGGTGTTTGTGCTGATTTCGTTTTTCATTCAGACAGATATGATCAACACGCAAAGCATTTTGATTTCGATCCCGATTGCGATTCTTGTCGGCGCGATTAACCTGTCGAACAACATTCGCGATATTGAAGAGGACAAAAAAGGCGGACGCAAAACATTGGCCATTTTAATGGGGCATAAGGGTGCTGTCACTCTCTTGGCTGCGTCGTTTGCTGTCGCTTATATCTGGGTTGTCGGCCTGGTTATTACCGGTGCTGCAAGCCCGTGGCTGTTTGTCGTCTTTTTGAGCGTGCCTAAGCCGGTTCAGGCAGTAAAGGGATTCGTCCAAAAAGAAATGCCGATGAATATGATTGTGGCAATGAAATCAACAGCCCAAACGAATACATTTTTCGGATTCCTGCTCTCGATCGGATTATTGATCAGCTATTTCCGATAAAAAGAAAGACCGCTTGTTTCGTGCGGTCTTTTTTTGTTACATTCGACCGCATTTTGTAAAAAAATTCATAAAACCATGCTGGAGGCAAGCACGTCTAGTACATGGACAGCGGATAACGATCCGTTAAAGGAGATGACGAACATGGATTTATCTGTAACACATATGGACGATTTAAAAACAGTAATGGAAGATTGGAAAAATGAATTATTAGTTTATAAATTTGCGCTAGATGCCTTGGATACTAAGTTCTCAATTATCAGCCAGGAATATAACCTCATTCACGGACACAACCCGATTGAACATACGAAATCCCGTGTTAAAAGTTTTGAAAGCATCGTGAATAAGTTAATGAGAAAGGGCTGCGAGATTACGACGAAGGAAATGAAGGAGCATATCAACGACATTGCCGGTGTACGTATTATTTGTTCCTTTATTTCTGATATTTATAATGTCGTTAACGTGTTAAAGCAGCATGAAGATTTGAGAATCATAAAGGTGAAGGATTATATTCAGACGCCAAAACCGAACGGCTACCGAAGCCTGCATTTAATCATTGAGATGCCTGTGAATCTAACAAACCGTGTGGAATACGTCAAAGCAGAAATTCAGATACGGACGATCGCGATGGATTTCTGGGCGAGCCTTGAACATAAGATTTACTATAAGTTGAACAATGACGTTCCTAAGCAATTAACAGACGAGCTGAAGGAAGCCGCGGAGATCGCACATTATCTTGATGAAAAAATGCTGGGGATTAAGAAAGAGGTGGATTAGAAAAGACGGCAGCAATGTGCCGTCTTTTTTTATTTGATATCTTCATAAATGTCAGAGGGTTTGGCCTTCATGTGTTTCTTATTGGTTTTCGGTTTCTTTTCTGTTTTCACAGCCTGATAGACAGCGGCTGTCACAAGATTGCCGGCTTGCTGGAGGCGTTCTTTGCTGATATGCTCGATCGTGTCTTCGGGAGTGTGGTACCACGGCTCAACTTCTTCGGTTTCCGGGTCTCCCCAAATAAAGTTGGCGGAATCAATGCCGGCTTCGTGGAATGGCACGTGATCAGATGATCCTCCCTGTGTGAGAGACAGGCTGTCAAACCCAATGTTTTCAGCGGCCGTATGGCTGAATTCCCAAACATCGTTCGATTGGCCGTCCAATGTGTTGACATACAACTCAGACGCATTCTCCCAGCTTGTGCCTACCATGTCTAAGTTAAAGTTCACTTCGCTTCGTTCAAGCTCTTTATCCGATAGGTGATCTACATAGTGATGGGAGCCGAGCAGCCCGAGCTCTTCAGCACCGAAAGCGATAAAGCGGATTTCTTTGTCAGAAGGAATGTTTTTTAAGACACGTGCCATCTCAAGCGTAACAGAGGTTCCTGAGCCGTTGTCATTTGCTCCGGGCGAAAAAGGAACACTGTCGTAATGAGCCGTCACGTACACAATGTCTGGATGTTTGATGTTCTTTGGTTTTTTGATTCCAATGATGTTCTGGGAGGTTTGGTTTGTGAACGCTTTTAGGTGTAAGGTTGCTTCTTTTTGCTGGAGAAGGGCTTCACCGTCTTCTTTCTTAATGCCGACGACAGGGATGCCGACTTCATTGCCTGACAGATTTGGCGTCATAGGCACGAGGCTTTCCTTGTTGTTATAAATGATGACAGCCTTGGCTCCGGCGGCCTCGGCATTTTTGGCTTTCTCATAATACGTAAGATCTCCTCTGGAAATCAAGGCGATTTTGCCCTTGGCGTCAGCGGTGAAATCCTTTGGATAACCCAATCCGGCATTGTAAAGCGGAGCCGTCAGGCCTTGTTCTTCAGTTGGAGCTGAGCCGGATGCCGTCCGGATAAGAATATCGTTTCCCCCTGAAGACAGCGTTCCCTCGAGACGGTCAGGAATATCGAATCGTTGTACCTTCACATCTAGCTTTAATTTTTTTAAGGATGAAGCGATGAACAGGGCACTCTTTTTTTCAGCGGCCGTTCCGGCAATTCTGGGACCGATTGCTTCACTAAGCTGAGAAATGGTTGAATACGCACGCTTTGCTTTGAATGGGAGCTCTCGTTCGCTATCTGATATTTGAACAGCGCGCGCGGCGGGGGTGACACTCTGTGCCGGCATGATAATCGTGCCAGCAGTTAAAACGGCCATCGTCATTACAGTCAAAAGCTTTTTCATCAGAAAAAAACCTCCCTAATGTCTGGATGGGGAATATTTCGGGATGCTAAAAGAATTTCCTGCAAAAGGGAGAGCGTTTTTGAAAAGACAGTGCTTTATACCTGCAAAAAAACGCTTATGAATAAAGAGTCATAAGCGTTTTGGAATATCAGGCTATCTAAGTTTTAGAAACTTGCGTTTGCCGACTTGGATAATCATATTTTCTTTTATCTCTGCAATGGCGTGAATATCTGTTATTTTTTCTCCGTTGATTCGGACACCGCCGTTTTGAATCATGCGGCGTGCCTCGCTTTTCGAAGAGAGAAGCTCTAGCTTGACGAGCAAATCAATAATCGCTATCTTTTTCTCGCCTTTCCAGTTTACAGCTGGAATATCCTCTGGCAGGCTGTTTTCCTGAAAGACTGTTTTAAATGAGTGTTCAGCAGCTTCAGCTCTTTCCGCTCCGTGATACATACGGACGATCGTTTTGGCTACATGCATTTTGGCATCCCTCGGATGAACGGCGCCGGTTTCTAAGTCTTTCACGAGCTGTTTTTTCTCTTCAAGCTCTATGTCAGTTGCCAAATGAATGTATTTTTTCATCAGGCTGTCAGGCAGTGACATCGTTTTCCCATACATGTCGTTTGGATGTTCATCAATGCCGATGTAGTTATGTTTAGATTTCGACATTTTCTCAACGCCGTCCAAGCCTTCCAAGAGCGGCATAAGGATGACGACCTGTTTTTCCTTGTTGTATCGTTCTTGGAAATGCCGGCCCATCAGCACATTGAAATGCTGATCTGTCCCGCCTAATTCAATATCGCTTTCGAGAACGACGGAATCATATCCCTGCATCAACGGGTAAAAGAATTCATGAAGCGAGATTGGCTTTTGCATGGCAATGCGTTCTTCAAAATCGTCGCGTTCCATCAGGCGAGCTACAGTTATTTTTCCTGCCAATTCAATGACATCCTCCAGTTTCAATGTTTTCAGCCATTTCGAATTGTAGTGAAGCTCGACTTTTTCAGGATCCAGCACTTTTCCGAATTGCTGAAAGTATGTTTTGGCGTTGTGCTGTACTTCTTCATCAGTCAGCTGCTTTCTGGCTGCTGATTTTCCGGTCGGATCACCGATTTTTCCTGTGAAATCCCCAATTAACAGCTGGACAATGTGGCCGTTTTCTTGAAATTGGCGAAGCTTGTTTAACACAACCGTATGGCCCAAATGTACATCCGGAGCAGACGGATCTAATCCGAGCTTAATTTTTAATGGTATTCCTGTAGAAATTGATTTCACGAGCTTGGCCTTTAATTCCTCCGGCGGTATGACCTCGTGGGCGCCTGTCATGTATAACTGAAGCTGTCTTTCGACTTCTTTTTGCTGTGCTGCTGTGAGTTGCTCAAAAGTTTTCATTATTCTTCCTCCTTTTTAAAAACACAAAAAGAGCCCATCCCGAAAAGGGACGTGGCTCTATGCACGCGGTACCACCCTGGTTGAAGACATTGTCTTCCGCTCATTCGAATAACGGTTTCCCGTTCTTTGCTACTAAGGTTCACAAAGAAAGCTCGGGGAGGTAATTCGCGTTTGCCTGTGTGCCGGCTCGCACCTTCCGCCGGCTCTCTGAAACAGGGAGACAAACCGCTACTGGATTCCCGTCAAAGCTTATGTTGTATGAAGATTGTCAGCTACCTTTCTAAGCAGCTCTGTCAATGTTTTTTGTTCGTCTATCGTCATGCCCGCAATAAGCTCAGTTTCCCCTTTGTGAAACTCCGGGTAGAGTTCTTCAATAGCTTGTTTGCCGGAATCAGTGATGGAGACAAAAACGAGTCGCCGATCTCTGGTGTCGATGCTTTTACGGCAAAAATTCTTTTTTTCGAGCGTTTTGATCACGTTGCTTGCTGTAGCTGTTGAAATGCCTGACAGCTCAGCAGCTTTTCTCGTTTCGAGTGCTCCCCATACCCATAAATCATAAAGGATGGAGAAAGCTGTCCAAGAAAGGCCATAGGAAGAAAGAACCTTAGTCTCCATTTTGATACGGAGCTTTTGCGCAGATCGATACAGATTCGTCGCAATCGATATGGCTTCCAGGTTGAGTGACTCGATGGGCATTTGTTTAAGCTTAGAAAGTGTGTCGTGTTCTTCTTTCCGAAGCTGTTGATGTTGATAGGAACGTTTCACTATTTATGCCTGCCTTTAATTATCAGAATCATTAGCTATGAAATGAATTGTAACAGAGTCTGATATAAACTTCAAGCCTATATATCGGTTGAATAAAAAAGGCCCATACAACACCACAATAAACAAAAAGCCGCAAACGGGGGTGTGCCATTTTGCAAAATTATGTTCAGTCCGTCTATAAACATGATCCGTTTCACCTTTTTTCTGCAGAGCATGTGGTGACGTTAGCAATTATCGCTCTTTTGGCTATTCTGTTGTTTCTGTTCCGCGAGGCGGTCAAGCGGCCTAAGGCCAGCCAGTTTTTGCGTTATTTGTTTGTGTTCCTGTTGCTTGGTTCGCAAATCGGTTATCAAATATGGATGATCGCCACGGACAGGTGGTCAATGCGCATTTCATTGCCTCTCCAGCTTAGTGACCTGTCTGTGTATTTGTCGGCCATCATGCTGGTGACCAAAAGCAGGAAGCTGTTTGTATTTTTATATTTTGTCGGCATCGGCAGTTCGATTCAGGCGCTTGCCACTCCTGATCTCGGTATGTATTCATTTCCGCATATTCGATATATCCTCTTTTTTATTTCGCACGGGTCCGTGTTTCTGTCCTGTCTGCTGATGGCGTTAATTGGGACGTACAGACTCAGACAGCGTTCTTTATGGGGGACTGTTCTCATTGTCAATGTGTACGGCGTCTGCATTTATCTGCTTGACCGGTGGCTTGGTGCGAATTATATGTATTTGACGAAAAAACCGGGCGGCTCTTCTCTTTTAGATGTTCTCGGACCTTGGCCGTGGTACATCGCCTCGGCTGAAGCCATAACGGTCGCCAGCTTTTACATCCTTTATTGGCTTTATCACATGTTCAAAAAATGACGCCTTTTTTGCTGTATAACACATTCTGTCTAAAAAAATATTGAAGAATGGTGTTTAATTTTCTGAAATCGGGAATGTAATTTGTACAACAAAAAGGGAGATGAATATCATTGAAGAAAGATGAAGTTATGCATATTGTGTCATGCGCAGATGATAATTATGCTCGTCATTTAGGTGGGATGTTCGTTTCTTTATTGACAAATATGGATCAGGAAAGAAAGGTAAAACTATACGTCATTGATGGCGGAATTAAGCCTGATAACAAGAAAAGACTGGAAGAAACCACATTGAAATTCGGCGTGCCGATTGAGTTTTTAGAAGTGGATACTAATATGTATGAACATGCGGTAGAGAGCAGCCATATTACAAAAGCAGCGTATTACCGCATTTCGATTCCTGACTTAATTAAGGATGAGAGCATCAAACGAATGATATATGTCGATTGTGATGCGATTATCCTTGAGGATATTTCGAAACTGTGGGATTTGGATATTGCGCCATATACGGTGGCTGCTGTTGAAGATGCGGGGCAGCATGAACGCCTGAAAGAAATGAATGTCACTGATACTGGGAAGTATTTTAATTCAGGTATCATGATTATTGATTTTGAACCTTGGAGAAAGCAAAACATCACAGAAAAAGTCATCAACTTTATCAATGAAAACCCATCTGAAGACTTTCTCGTGCTGCACGACCAAGATGCACTGAATGCGATTTTATATGATAAGTGGTATGAGCTTCACCCGCGCTGGAACGCTCAAACATACATCATGTTAAAATTGAAAACTCCCCCGACACTGTTAGGGCAGAAGCAATATAATGAAACGAGAGAAAACCCGGCAATCGTGCACTTCTGCGGCGGAGAAAAGCCTTGGAACTCCAATACAAAACATCCATATCGCGATGAGTATTTCCATTACATGTCCTATACGAAGTGGAATACGATCGGGAACCCGGCCATCAACCAATAAATTCAATATAAAAAACGCTTTTGATCATTTCAAAAGCGTTTTTTTGTTTGCCTCAGCGCGCAACTGACCGTTGGTAAAACCGCTGAATATGCATGGCAATATAGCATAATTCTTTTTCAGGAAACTCAAAACCGTATTCCTTCTTCACAAATGTGCCGATGCTTAGGGCACACAGGAAGGCATCCTTAAACTTCTCTTTAATAATGTCGATCATTTCTGCATCCAGCTCGTAAATGGATTCGCCCGCTTTGATGTGTTGAATCGCAAAGCGGAGATGGGTCACAAGCCGTTCATAAGAGATGGTATCTTCTACAATATTGATTGACAGCTGAGTTTCAATAATCTCGATAATATCACGGATCATCGTTGTAATATCAAGTGTCTGCGTCATGTCACCGGCATTGTTTCTAGCCGTATGGATATGCATGGCGATATTGCCGATTTCATCGTCAGGAATGTGAATCCCCAGTTTCTCTTGAATCAGCGCTCTGGCCCACAAGCCGATCTGGAATTCCTTCGGATAAAGCACTTTGATCTCATTCAGCAGCGGGTTTTTGATGACCATTCCATTGCTAAGGCGTTCGATCGCAAAGGAAAGATGGTCTGAAAAAGCGACATGAATACGCTCGTTGATTTTGATGTTCAGCTCTTTTTCGGCATGGGAGATAATTTGCTCAGAGATCTGAATATGGTCTTCCGGCAATGTTTCTAAAATCTCTTCGAACTGCTTATAGTCAGCTGTATCTTTTCTTACAAAGGTTTTTTCTATTTTTGATGGATCGACAATATCATTCTTCTTTTTGTCGAACGCAATTCCTGCGCCTAAGAGAATCTTCTCTTCATTTTGATCCTTTACGACGATAGCATTATGATTTAAAATTCTTTTAATTTTCATAGCTTTTTTGTCCTTTCATCCCCCGTTTTATGAATGAAATCGAATAAATCCAGTTATTCTGTCTCTTCTTTAAACCCGAGAAACAATGTAGCTATAAAAGCAGAGCCGGCCGCGATCAAAAAACCGATCATATAATGAACAAAATTAGCGGTCCCGAACGGCAGCACGATTGAAATCATCGGAATGCCTGTCAGTCCGTAGGAATTCGACACGACATGTACCGCAACCACGTATGCTCCGCCAATAGCGCCGCCGATGGCAGCTCCGATAAAGGGACGGATCAGTTTGACATTAACCCCGAATACAATCGGCTCTACAATGCCTAAAAACGCGGTCAGGGAAGCGGGGAGCGCAATTTTCTTCAGGCTTGATTGTTTCGTTTTGAAGAAAACAGCAAGCCCCGCTCCGCCTTGGGCCACATTCGCCATCGACCATATCGGCACTAGAAAGTTCACGCCGACATGCGGATCGGAAAGCAACGTTGCTTCAATTGCATAAAAGCTATGATGCAATCCGGATAGAACGATGGTGGAGTAGATGCCGCCGAACAGAGCTCCGGCAGCAATGCCGGCGTGATCATAAACATAGACAATCGACTGTGTCATAATTTGGCCGATGATGGACGCGGCGGGGTTCATCATAATCAGCGCGAGGCACCCTGTCACCATGACCGTAATAAAAGGAATGATGACGACATCAAGCGACTTCGGCACAATTGATTTTAATAGCTTCTCAATTTGGCTCATGACATAAACGGAGAGAAGAATTGGTATAATGGAGCCCTGGTAGCCCATCATTGGAATATGCAGCCCCCAGATGTCTAAGGAAGCGGGGGTTTTGCTGCCAAGCATAGACGGATCCAACAGATCAGGGTGCGTCAGGAGCCCAGCTATGACTGCCCCTAAATATGGGTTGCTGCCAAATTGCCGTGCGGCACTGAAACCGACCAAAATCGGCAGTAAAATAAAAGCTGTGCTGGATACGAGATCGAGCACTTTGATCCATGGACTGTCGGCTGCGAACCAGTGAAACACCTTAATCATTCCGATCAATCCCATAAGCAGGCCGCTTGCTGTGATTGCCGGGATAATCGGCACAAAAATATCGGATATTGTTTTCGCAAATACTGCGACAGGGCTCAGCTTCCGGCTGGCCTTTTTCTGTTGAACAGGCTTTTCAGAAGGCGCGGCCTCCCACACGTGAACGACTTCTTTATATACTTTATTGACGACGCCTGCTCCGAGGATAATCTGGAATAATCCATATCGGAAAAAGGTACCTTGTACACCTTGCAGATTTTCAATGCCATGTATATCGATTTTCGTCTCGTCTTTTACCTCAAAACGAAGACGGGTCGTACAATGGCTGATGCTGATAATATTGCTTTTACCTCCTGCGAGGAGCAATAATTCTTTTGCAATCTCTTTTTGCAAGCAATCAAAACCTCCTTTGCTGAAGAAAAGTCGGCTTGTTCATCGTATCAAATGAAAAGTTGACAATCAAAATGAAAAAAGTGAGAAATACCGTTTGAAAAATGACAAAAACGTGCAGGGACAACAAAAAATGCCCGCGTCGGTGACGGAGCATGAGAATAGGGATTGTCCATGGCGCCGTTATGAGCCCAACACGAAAAGAAGAGTTAAAATGCCCTGCTTTTTTGGCACTAATACTCCCTTTGCATCATGGGTCTTGCCTGCCTGCCAGTCACAATCCCTCCATATGTGGTGATAACTGTAATACCGTTCATTTTATGCTGTTCATGGCCTGATAGCAATAGTAGGAAAAGCCTGTGAACTGAATGGGAAAAAGGTTGTGCATACTGTTACTGGAATGGAAAAAGCCTGTAAGGCCCAGAATACAAGTCTTACAGGTTTTTGGTTACTTTTTCGGTTTGACGGCATTCAGCCGTTTTTGCAGCTTTGTTTTTTCATTGGATGCTTGTAATTGATTCACTGCAGACTGAGCGGATGACTTTGACTTTTTTGTTTTGTCTTTTTCCGCTTTTTTCACTTTTGCTTTGGCAGATTCGACTTTTTTTTGCTTCGGCTGCCGCCACTTTTTTTTTCACTTTATCTAACCGTTTTTGCAATGCCGTTTTGTCCTTGCCTGATTGAAGCTGATTGATTGCTGATTGTGCTTTTGCGGCATTTGCATCAGTCGATTTCTTTTCAGCTGCAGATACGGATTGCTGAGCTGTTTTCCAATTGGTGTTTTTCACTTTGCTAAGGCGTTTCTGCAACGATGTTTTTTCTGAACCTGCTGGCAGCTTGCTGACTGCTGATTGTGCGCTGTCGACATCTTTTTTCTTTTTGCTTTTTTCCGCTTTTGCTACTTTGTCTTTCGCTTGCTTTGATGCGATGTAGCGTTTTACTTGGTCTAAGCGTTTTTGCAGGTTCTTTTTGTCTGTTCCGTTCGGCAGCTTGTTAACGGCAGCTTGTGCTGTATCAACAGTTTGCTTTGTTTTATACTTTTCTGCCTTTGCGGCTTTGTCTTTCGCATCTTTTACATTTCTGTAAGACTGTACTTTATCCAGAATTTTCAGGGCTGTTGTGGCGTCAGAATCCGGCAGCTTGCTGACGAGTTCTCTCGCTTTATCGATATCGGTTTGTGTTTTTGTTTGTTCTGCTTTTTTCACGGCTTGCTCTGCTGTCACGTACGCTGAATCTGTTGCCTGCGCTTTATACTGGATGAAGCCGTAGCCGAATTGCTGGTCGCAGCCTTTGTTTCCGAGATCAACGATATGGTTCAGCATTTCTGCGCGAAGCTGCACGTTTGTCTCGGCAGGATCCCGCTGTTTTAACAAAGCAAACATGGCAGCGGCGTGTGGTGTCGCTTGGGAGGTTCCGCTTCCAGTTGCATAATATTGGTTTATATATGTACTCGTGATGTTCGTTCCCGGCGCTGAAAATTCAACTTCATCTCCAGTTGTTGAGAAAGAGGCAAGCTGATTCTTTTCGTTTGTCGCCGATACCGCAACGACACTGCTGTATGCCGCCGGATAGTTCACAGACTTGCCGTTCCCGCCGTTACCGCTTGCGGCAACGAGCAGAATGCCTTGTTCATATGCTTTGTCCACGGCGTCATGAAGGATTTTGCTGTCTGACGTCGTGCCAAGGCTCATATTGACGATGTCCATCCCGTGGGTGATTGACCAGTCAATTCCTTGGAGAAGGCTTTGAAGATCCCCCGAGCCGTTCTGATCAAGTGCTTTAACCGCGTATACTTGCGCTTCCGATGCGGTGCCATCAATTCCGTAGCCGTTATGCTTGGCCCCGATAATCCCTGCGACATGTGTTCCGTGGCCGTTATCATCTTTGTAAGAAGAGGTATAACTGACAGCTGAATACCCGCCGGCAATCGACAGGTCATCGTGGGGGGATATCCCGCTGTCAATGACTGCGATTTTGACATTTTTGCCTGTCAGTCCTGCCTTCCAAGCCTGTTTTACCTGAATGGGCTCAAGATTCCATTGCTCAAAGTTGTCAGAGGTGTCAGTGCCGTCTGACAGCACGTTGAAATCCGTGCTGCCTGCTGCGGTGAATGTGACATTGTTCTCCACATACAAAATATCAGGATCCTGTTTTAAATCTTTCACTGTCTCCTGATTTGCCGTGACCGCTACCGCCGGAAGATGCGTATACTGCTGTTCAACCTCAGCATCGCTGTCCAGAACGGTTTCCTTTCCAGCCTTGTTTTTATAAACCACAATAACCTCTTTTTCGCTGCTGATTTGCGCATGCGCGAGAGGGCCTATGACGAGAAAGCCGAAAAACAGAGTGACTGATACAACAAGCTTACATGACATGTTTTTCATGATTCATCTCCTTTCTTCTATGATGTTTGATATAAATATCGGAGAAAAAAGAGAGTTTGACAGTAAGGAGGAAAAATATTTTCATGGACTGGATTGTTCAGCAGCATGCAGATTTTTTCCGCAGGAAGAGGAAATTTTCCAAATGAATTTGTAAGCGTTTTCAAAATAAGATAAAGAAAACATTGCGAAGGTTGTTTACAAAGCAATGAAAAAGGGGGCTTTTTTAGATGAGCGCATTCACTCGGGTGATGGAAGAAAAAATCATGCCTGTTGCTGGGAAAATTGCCGGGCAGCGGCATCTCAGCGCTTTGCGTGACGGAATTATCCTAACCATGCCGCTGATTATTATCGGATCTGTCTTTTTGATTTTAACGAGCCTGCCGATTCCCGGTTATGCTGATTTCATGACGAGTGTGTTTGGAAAAGAGTGGGCGGATAAGCTCGGTTATCCAGTTAATGCTTCATTTGATATTATGGCGATGATCGCCGCTTTTGGGATCGCCTATCGTCTTGCGGAAAGCTATGGTGTCGATGCCCTTTCTGCCGGAGCGATATCAATTGCCGCATTTCTATTGGCCACGCCGTTTGAGGTGCCGTTTACGCCAGATGGCTCCACGGAATCCATTTTGGTTGGTGGCGGTATCCCGATTACACTGCTTGGCAGCAAAGGTTTATTTGTCGCTATGCTGATCGCTTTATTTTCAACTGAAATATATCGGTATATTATTCAAAAAAATATCGTCTTCAAAATGCCAGACGGCGTGCCGCCGGCGGTAAGCAAATCATTTGTCGCGTTGATTCCCGGCTTTATCATTGTGTTTCTCGTGTGGCTGGCGCGTCTTCTCATTGAAATGACGCCTTTTCAAAGCCTGCACAATGTCGTAGGAGACCTTCTTGGCACACCGCTTTCCATTCTTGGGGGCAGTCTTGGCGGGAGCCTGATTGCTGAATTTGTGCAGATGCTGCTTTGGTCGTGCGGGATTCACGGAGCTTCCATCATTGGCGGAATCATGGCGCCGATTTGGTACGGCGCGATGGATGCCAACCGTCTCGCGTTCCAAGCTGGAGAGGCGCTGCCGAGTATTTTTACAACACAGTTTTTTCAAATTTGGATTAATGTCGGCGGAAGCGGAGCGACGCTGGCACTTGTCCTGACGATGCTTGTGCGTTCCCGGAGCAAACAAATGAAGCAGCTTGGCCGGCTGGGGATTGGGCCTGCATTATTTAATATCAACGAGCCGATCATTTTCGGCATGCCGATTGTCATGAACCCGCTCCTCATCGTTCCATTCATCATTGCACCACTCCTCACAATTACCGCAACTTATATCGGAATGAGCACCGGACTGGTGGCAAGGCCAGCGGGAATCGCCGTGCCATGGACGATGCCGCCTCTCATATCAGGCTACCTGGCGACAGGCGGAAAGGTATCGGGCGCCATTATGCAGCTGGTGAATCTTGTAATTACCTGTGCTATCTACTATCCGTTTTTCAGGATATGGGACCATCAAAAATGGCGGGAAGAGAGTGCGGTTGATTCTTGAGATCTAGTGTTCTGTTAAAGCTAATCAGCCTGTTATAGGGATGATTAGCTTCTTTTAATCAAAAGTGAATGTTAAATATGTAAAGGGGGGGGTGCGGGATGCTAGAATACATATAGATAAAAAAGAACGTACATCACAAAATGTACGTTCTTCAGGCTGTCGAGAAAATCTCGACAGCCTTTATTTTTCCCTTAAAATATCCATTCTCCTGTAATAAAATAAAAGAAAGACTTCAAAAGGACGGTGTCTTTCTTATGTTCCACACAAGAAATTCTTC
>NZ_JAUMKF010000075.1:0-394 GCF_030519405.1 Bacillus sp. C28GYM-DRY-1 | reverse complement strand
ACTCAGTTGATCTTCGAGGCAGCCGCCAACACACCGGCGGACGAGATGCCCGAGCTGGTTAGCGGTCTGCACGTCCAAAAGCGTGGTGCCGAGCTCTACCAGGTATTGAATCAACTGGCTCGGTCCCAGTCGGCAGCAGCCATCGTTGACACCGTCACGTGCCTGCGTGAAGCAGACCAGCACTCTGATGCGTACCAAGTTCTCAGTGCTGTAGGAAGAGATTGCCCTCCAGCGGAGGTACTGAAGGTCCTGACGCGAGTAGACGAACGCGACACCCAATGGATCCTGGATGCAGCTTGCCGAGACCGTCCCTTGTACGAGCTACCGCAATTGGCGGAAAAACTCCGGAATCTTCGCCCTGACGATGTAAAAACAATCCAACGTGTGCACCGTC
>NZ_JAUMKF010000074.1:0-394 GCF_030519405.1 Bacillus sp. C28GYM-DRY-1 | reverse complement strand
ACCCTGTATGACCAGCTGGTGTGCCGCGTGATCTTCAAGCGTCTGCGCTACGAAGGTCCGTTCACGCCTCCGTCCGAGCAGGGCACGCTGGTGTTCCCGGGCAACCTGGGCATGTTCGAATGGGGCGGCATCGCGGTCGATCCGCATCGTCAGATCGCCATAGCCAACCCGATGGCCCTGCCGTTCGTCTCTAAACTGGTGCCGCGCGGCCCGGGCAACCCGATCGAGCCGCCTGAAGGCGCGAGCGGCGGTTCAGGTACCGAAACCGGCATCCAGCCGCAGTACGGCGTGCCGTACGGCGTTGAGCTGAACCCGTTCCTGTCACCGTTTGGCCTGCCGTGTAAGCAGCCGGCCTGGGGTTACGTTTCTGCCGTCGACCTGAAAACCAATGAAG
>NZ_JAUMKF010000073.1:0-397 GCF_030519405.1 Bacillus sp. C28GYM-DRY-1 | reverse complement strand
GTAGCCGTTTGCCCAAGAATATCCACTACCCTGTTTGTTTATATTAGTTGTGTTTGCTTTTGGATTACTAAGTTGAGCACCTGTTGAATCGGTAATATAACTTGTCGCTGTTGAAGGTGTTCCATATGCACTACCTAGTGTAAACATCGTTTGATAAGTTGTTCCTGTGTTGTATATTGCGTAACTATTAGACAATGCTGTAGGTATTTCAACCGTCTTAGTAGCAGGATTATCATAAGTAACTGTATACGTAAACGTCATAGACGTTCCATTATTTACAGTTGTTAATTTATAATAAATTGGAATATTATAATTTGTATCAGTCCCTGCACCTGTATAAGTATTTGTAGTTGAAGTTGCTGCTGCTGCTGCGAATGTTGTTGTTGCCAATCTACTA
>NZ_JAUMKF010000072.1:0-397 GCF_030519405.1 Bacillus sp. C28GYM-DRY-1 | reverse complement strand
CTTCCGTAGGACTGTGCGTCCACGGCTATACAGGTACAGGGGTAGTACCCGTGCCACTCAACCACCCGATCATCCTCTCTGGGCAGGCACTGTGCGCAATGCGCTGACCAGAGGCTAGGAGATGCGGCCGAAACTGATCCCGTCTCAGTACGGGTTCTCTCCCCCAAGTTTGGCGAATTCCAGCAACCTGGGCACGTCACAGATGGTGATGTTTCGGTAACTGCATTGCACGAGCCCCAACGCCGTCAGGGTGGCCAGGCTCTTTTCGGCCGTCGGCAGTGCGAGCCCAGCCAGCGACGCCAGCTCCTTCTGGGTCAGCGTGACGTCAAGGACACGCCGCTTGCCGCCCTCGCCCGGCATCGGCTGGGCGTACGCCTGGCCCAACTCAGCGAGCACC
>NZ_JAUMKF010000071.1:0-405 GCF_030519405.1 Bacillus sp. C28GYM-DRY-1 | reverse complement strand
GGCTCGGATTGAGCTGACGGCGGCGCAGCGACTCTTTCGGGAGGATGCGAACGACGGAGAGAGTGTTCGCAAGCGGGATGAGCATATTCGACGGGCGTGTCGTCTGTATGGTGCCTCACTCTTGACCCTTTCGGCCGCAGAGGACCTCGTTCCTGAGTGGGCTAAGAATGTTTCTGGCGAGAAATTCTGGGACCGCTTCTCTCTCCTCTCGGAGGACCGGGAAGAGCGGGCCGGCAAGCAAATGGTCTCCTCTGACTTTAGGCATTCTCGCGACAGTCTATAATGTGGACCTCGGTTTACCGTGAAATTTGGATTTCCGTGCCCCGCGTCGGATCTGTCACCGAAGAGCGTGAGCTGCCTGTGAACGCGGCATTCTCGTAGCAGTGGCGAAGGCGTAGGTAATGC